>JBDTNF010000099.1:0-20425 GCA_039933875.1 Flavobacteriales bacterium
CCACAGCACTTGGCCCTGTCCACGAGCCACCAACATCAGGTGTTCCGCCGAGCTGTGCGAAGAGCGAGGCTGCCGCATCGGTGCTGCAAAGTGTGATCGCACCGTCGGTACCCGGGTCGGGTGACGTGTTGATGGTGACGGTGACTGTGGCGCTTTCATCCGGACATGGCGCAGTGCCAGTGACCGTGTAGGTGTAAACACCGGCGCTCATGGTCGCCGGGTTGATCATGCCACCGACCACAGCACTGGGCCCGGCCCACGCGCCACCGGCATCGGGTGTTCCACCGAGTTGCGCGAAGAGCGAGGCTGCGGCACCAGTGCTGCATAGCGTGATCACACCATCCGCTCCGGGGTCAGGTGGGGTATTGATAGTCACGGTGACCGTCGCGGTCTCATCCGGACACGGCGCGGTTCCAACGACGGTGTAGGTGTAAACACCGGCGCTCATCGTGGCGGGATCGATCATGCCGCCGACCACAGCACTTGGCCCTGTCCACGAGCCACCAACATCAGGTGTTCCGCCGAGTTGCGCGAAGAGTGAGGCCGCGGCATCGGTACTGCACAGCGCGATCGCACCATCGGTTCCTGGATCCGGCGGTGTGTTGATCGCAACAGTAACGGTCGCGGTCCCATTCGGACATGGTGTAGTGCCAGTGACCGTGTAGGTGTAAACACCGGCGCTCATCGTGGCCGGGTTGATCATGCCGCCCGCTACAGGGCTGGGTCCGCTCCATGCGCCGCCCGGATCAGGTGTTCCGCCGAGTTGCGCAACAAGAGACGCCACTGCGCTATTCGAGCAAAAGGTTATCGCGCCATCGGTTCCCGGATCAGGCGGCAGGTTCACCGCGATGGTCAACGTGGCCACGTCGTTCGGGCAGGGTGCGGTTCCTGCGACCGTGTAAGTGTAAACGCCAGGGGCGTCGATCGCTGGATCGAAGCCGCCGCTGGCCGCCGCGCCTCCAGGAGCGGTCCATGAGCCGCTACCGTCCGGTGATCCGCCGAGCTGGGTTACGAGCACCACAGGTGCATCACTGGAGCAGAGGGTGATGCTGTTGTTCGAACCGGCATCGGGCAGGGTACTCACCGAAACGGTCACCGTTGCTGATGCGCTCGGGCAGGGAGCCATACCAGCAACCGAGTAGGTATAAACACCCGGTGCGTTCACGGCGGGGTTGAACGTTCCTCCGAAGGCACCGCCACCCGGTGCGGTCCAGGTGCCACCGGCCATGGCGGAAACACCGAGCAGCGGGAAGAGTGCTTGGGCGGCATCGGTGCTGCACACGGCCAGGCTGGTGGGCGTGCCTGCGCTAGGCAAGGGATTCACTGTTACGGTAACCGTGGAATTCACCGGAACGCCACAAGCCCCCGCACCGCCGACCGTGTAGGTGTAGATCCCGATCGGATCCACCCCGGGAACGAAGCTGCCCGAATGCGCCGCGCCACCGGGCGCCGTCCATGTTCCTCCTGCTGTCGGCGTCCCACCCAATTGCGTGAAGAGGGTGACAGCCGTCGAGTTATCGCAAAGGGTAATGGATCCGTTCGTGCCAGCGCTCACCGACTGATCCATGGTGATCGTCATGCAGTCCGTGCTGGTGCACAATGGATGGCCTGCCTGATACACCGTGACGCAGTATTGCGTGGTCCCTGCGACCGTGGCGATAGGGTTCGGGATGTTCGGGTTGTTCAATCCCGTGGTCGGTGACCAACTGTAAACGAAGTTGCCGCCCGGGCAATTCGCCACACCGGACCATGCCAGGCCACCGCCCGGACCGTTGGGGGAACCGTACACCACGCCGCCAGTGCTGTTGAAGAGCGTGTAGGACTGTTCACCGTTGTAGATGCTACCAACCGTGTAACTCAATGTGATCGTGCTGCCGGTTGTCACGGGGATGTTCACACTCCCTTGCGATCCGTTCGGCAGTGTCCATGAACTGGAGACCCCATCTACGGTGATCGTCACGCTCGATCCATTCGAACCCAGTCCGAAGAGACCTGTCCAGCCATCGTTCGCCGAATCGTAGAGCGTGAGCACGTAATTGCAATCCGTCGGGAATCCACCACCGGACACGCTCGCGCCGAGTTGCACCGGGGTGTTGCAGGTGCTCGCATCCGGACCAGCGTTCACCTGGGGGCCGTTGACGATCGTGACCGTGAGCGTGGTGTCGTAGGTGCAGCCGAAGTTGTCGGTCACGTGATACACGTACGGGTAGCTCCCCGCTGCTCCTGGTGTCACGCAGATCTGGTCGCAGTTCGCACTGGTGCTTGTGATGCTTGGTCCCGTCCAGTAGCTGCTGTCGCACGCGGCACCATAAATGGGGGTGAACTCGATCAGGCCGGGGAACAAAACCGGGTTGAAGTCGATCCCCCAGTTGCAGATGAAACCGTTGTCCGATGCCCACATATCGCATACCTGGATGGTCCACGTGCCGTTGAGCTGCGAACCCAACAGGCCGTTCAAGGGGTTCAAACTTTCGTAGGTGCCACTGGGCAACGTGGCTTGCGCATTATCGACCCAGGTCCCATTGGAAGCCGTGGGACTCCAGCAATAGGTGTAGCAGACGCCCTGCTGGTTCGGTGTGAGGTCGTCGTCCACGGGTTCTCCTAGGAACGTAGCCCCACCCCCTTGCTGGTGCATGATCACCGATTCGCCCGTAGGGCTGATGATGCTGATGATCAAGTCGCCGATGAAGGAGTGCTCGATGTCGATGCAGATGGTCTGCAGATCATTGATGTTCGTGAGCGTTTGCCCGGGAGCGAATTGTGTGAAGGTGATCTCCGATGTGAAGCAATCGCCAACGTCGTCGGGCAGGAACACACCGCCGCCGAGATTGGATTCAGGCAATTCGTTCCAGGTCGTGCCGGTAACATCCCCTGTGAGGCATAGGGTTTCTCCCACACAGCCGGTAAGCTGTCCGGTCGTTCCCGGGAAAGTCGGCTCTGTACCGACCAGGGTCACCAGGTCAACAAGGTTCGTGCTCGCACAACCATTGTTGTCCACCAAATACAGTTGGGCGGTGTATGCACCGGGCTGTGCATAGCTGTGCGAGACGATCGCCGGTGCATTGTTCTGGATGACGCCATCGCCGAAATCCCAGCGCCTGCTGGCGATACTGAAACCGGCAGCAGCGAAGGAGCCGGTGCTGTTGAAGGTGACGCTTTCGCCCGGGCAGATACGCTGCGGGATCGCACCTCCGAACGAAGCGACAGCTGTTGGACGGGCGCATGGTTGGTAGCAGGTGATGCTCCCAGCGAAAACGCCTGTCCCGTTCGCGTTGGATTCGAAGACGAACGTGAGGCAGCCTGTCGGGTTCGCGCCAGTGGCGGAGACGACCAGGCCCTGTAATCCTGTGCCCGTCCAGTTCCCGAGCAGCGGTGCGGCGGTGCTGCTGCCGTCATACACCGTCATGTTGTCCGGGTTACCGCCGTTGGTAGCCAGATTGAACGTGATCCAGTTCACCGAGATCGCTCCGCCGGGTGTGTCCGGGCAGATGGTATAAGTGATGTCCTCGTTGTTGGAATAGCCACCCGCGCCCTGGCCGCCACTGTCAAGGAACGCGCCCGTGCAGGTGTTCACCGTTCCGTTGAACATTGGGAACGCCTGGGCCGATGATCGGAACTGCGAACCGAGCAGGAAGATCGAGAGGAAGAGGGTCGTCAGAAGCGACCGCGCTTGGGCGCTGTTGCCGTGGCGCGCTTTTTTTGGGAGGGCGCGAACTCCAATGGGCCGGAAGGGCATCGGACCAACCTGCTCTCCAGTTGGTGGGGACTGGTTAAGCGGTTGTAAAATATGAGGTTAGCACAACACGGGGCATGGCCCCCGCGACTATTTGACGAACACCAAAAGGTGGGCTACGAGTAGCGCTCACACAGGCACGAAACCGGGCACCTGATCAGTGTAGAAAGACTTCGACTCTCAGGCTCAGCGTATGAGGGTCACCTGCCCGATCAGGTCGCGCTTCAGGTTCGAACTGAGCGATCGGATCTTGAGCTTCCAGACATACACCCCCTGCGGGAGCAGTTCGCCGCCCGAGGTGCCATCCCACGCCTCGAAACGATCGGTGCTGTTGAACAACTCATGGCCCCAACGATCGAAGACGATCAGGTGGTACTCCTCGGTCGAGATGTCGTTTCCGACCACGTAGAAGGTCTCGTTCGGGCCTTCGGCGTTCGGTGAGAAAGCGTTGGGAACGAAGACCAGGAAGTCATCGAGCACATCCACGATCACGCGCATGGTATCGGTGCATCCCAACTCGTTGGTCACCACCAGCTGGAGCGGATAAGAACCTCCGATCTCGTTGGGGAAAGTTACCTCCGGGTTCTGCTCGGTACTTGTGCCGTATTCCCCGAAATCCCATTGCCAGTCCACTACGTTCGGTTGGGAGAGGTCGCTGAAATGGACAACAGGTTCCAATATCGAGGCCGGGTTCGGGTTCCAGGTTAGATCCGCGATGGGCACGGTGATCACACGCACCATGGTGGCGATGCTTGTGTCCGTGATGCAACCGTTGGGCCAGGTCACTTGGGCGCCAACAGTGAAGTTGCCTGCGACAGGATAGAGGTGGATCACCTCCGTGGAATCCGCTTCGGGCGCACCAAAGCCGAAATCCCAAAGCACCCATGCCTGTTCTGTCGTGTCGAGCAGGTTGAAGCGAACGGTGAACGGCGCACAACCGAGCACCGTATCCGCGCTGAGGACCAGCGGTGGTGTTTGCAGGATCTCGACAGGCACGCAGGACGTCAGTGCTGGTGTCTCGCACCCATCGGTCATGGTGACACAGACCGTTCCCGATACAGGCATGATGAAGGTGTCTGTGTTGGACGCTTGCGGGCCGTTCCCCCAATCATAGAAGTACTGACCATTGCCGCCAGCCGCTCCTGTGGCAGTGAAGGTGAGCGGCACATTGAAGCACTCGGTATCCGGTTCCAGTGGTACGAACGCGAGCGGTAGGTTCACATTGACCGCGGCGAACACAGCGGATGTTACACAACCGTTCGCATCCTGGGCTTGTACGCTGTAGCTGGTGGTGGTACCGGGACTGACCGTATGTGGGCCATTGCCCGCCAATCCCTGGTCCCACAGCAGTTGGATCGCTCCGGTCCCACCTTGTGCGGATGCTTCAAGCACGGCGTTACCGGTGATGCAGATCAGGGTATCGCTTGGGACCGTTATCCAGACGAGTGTATCCGGTTCTGTTATCGTTGCGGTCAGGGTGTCTAGGCATCCGTTGCCGTTCGGTCCTTCTGAAACGAAGGCTGTGTAGGTGCCGGCCCCTCCGGTGAACGTGTCACCGTCGGAAGCCTGCGTGCTCAACACGGTATTGCCCTGGTCATCCACCCATAGATAATTCCATGGACCGCCCAGTCCGGTAGATATCAATTCGATCGTTCCATCGCCACCATTGCAGAGCACGTGCGTTACCACGCTGTCGTTCTCCAGGAAGGAAGGCGGGGTAACGAGGATCGTATCGGTGGTGCTGCACCAAGGCTGGAACGGAATGTTCACGGTGATAACGAACTCGGTGGGGACGAGTATCTGCGCGTCCGCATCCGCTGCGTTCGGCGCGGTCACGCCCGCAGCGGGTGTCCAATGGTAATCCAGTGGGCCCAATGCGCTTCCGCAATCAGCGATACCTGTCCAAAGGGTGCCGCTTGGTGGTCCGTTCGGAGAAGTATAGACCAGTGCGCCGTTGTAATTGTTCAGGATGAATGAATTCTCATTGTTCCAGATGGTCCCTGCCGTGAAGATCAGGCTGATGGTCGCCCCATGGAGCACGCTGATGGTGACGCTTTGACTGTTGCCCCCCGGTGGCATGCTGTACGACGTGGCCACTCCATCGATCACGATCTGCAGGTGGGCACCTCCGTTCCATCCATCACCGAACGAATCGTTCATGATCAATGTATAGTCGCAGAAGGCTGGAGGGGGGAATGCGATGATCTCCGCGTGGAGTTGTGTGGGATCGCTGCATGAGGCCCCAAGCGTCGCCTGGGCTTCAACCACCGGCGCGTTCGTTACGGTCACGGTGATCGTCGTGTCGTAGGTGCAACCGAAATTGTCCGTGACGGTGAACGTGTAGTCGTAACTACCCGGAACGGTCGGTGTCACGGTGGACCATGTGGGGTCGC
This sequence comes from Flavobacteriales bacterium, assembly GCA_039933875.1. Taxonomy (GTDB): domain Bacteria; phylum Bacteroidota; class Bacteroidia; order Flavobacteriales_F; family PHOS-HE28; genus PHOS-HE28. The sequence continues at coordinate 6,127 of JBDTNF010000099.1, forward strand.
CGGGAGTGGGCACCACGCCAGGACCTGACCAAGCCATGGAATCGGCGGTATAGCCGATCACCGGGGTGAACTCCGTCAGGTCAGGGTACAAGCTCGGATCGAAGGTCATGTTCCAGTTGCAGAGGAACCCATTGTCAAGACCAAAGAGGTCAGAGAATGCGATGGTCCAGGTACCGTTGAGGGGGCAGCCCACCAAGGAACCCATGTTCCCCACACTGTTGTAGGTTCCCGGCACAAGTGCGGTGCCGCCCGTTCCAGAAGGCATCACGTTGGGGGTTGCACCCCCCTGGGAATTCTGCACCCACGTACCCTGTGTGGAGAAGGGACTCCAGCAGTAGTTCCAGCAAGTGCCTGGGGTCGGGTTGTTCTCGTCGGTGTCATTCGCTCCACCGAGGAACGTACCAGCGCCACCCTGTTGGTGCAGGACAACACTTTGCCCGCTCGGACAAGTGAGGGATATCACAAGATCGCCCATGTAGGAGTGTTCCATATCCACGCACACTGAGAGGAAGTCACCGAGGTTGGTCAATGTGGAGCCCGGAGGAAAGAAGTTGTAGGTGAGTTGACTGGAGAACGTTTGACCGACATCATCGGGGAGGTACACTCCGGCACCGAAGTCCACATTGGGCATCGCACTCCATGTCACGGGCGTTGCGACACCTGAAAGGTCTACAGTACCGCCCTGGCATATCGAAAGACTCTCCACAGTGCCGGTGAATAATGGTGTTGTACCTACACGCACCTGCAGATCCACCACGTTGGTGTTCACGCAGCCATTGTCATCCGTGAGCAGAAGTTGCACGATGTACTCCCCCGGTTCGGAGAACGAGTGGGTCACCACCGGACCTGACGCAGTACCACTGTCATAGAAATCCCAATCGTACTGGGCGATCGTGAATCCAGGCGCAGCGTACGATGCGCTCGCGTCGAAGGTCATTGTTTCGCCAACGCATACCAAGGCAGGCGCTGGCTCGCCCATACTAGCCACCGCAGTTGGGGGCAGGCAGGGCGTGTAGCACACAATGGAAGCGGCGAACGCACCGGTGCCGTTCGCGTTCGAGGTGAACTGCAGGGTCAGGCACCCGGTCGGATTCGTCGGGGAGGAAAGGATGAACTGGTTCTGGAGTTCGTTCCCGGTGTAAGTCCCGATAACAGGGTCGGAGGTGGAGGAACCATCGTAGATGGTGAGTTGGTCGGCAGGTGCCGGGCCGGTAAGACTCAGGTTGAAGATGATGAAGTTGAGGTTCACTCCCTGCCCTGGTGTATCCGGACAGATCGTCGAGGTGAAGTTCTCATTGTTGCTGTAGCCCGGTCCTCCCTCGCCACCACTGTCAACAATAGCACCCGAGCAAGTGCTGATATCCCCATTCGCTATGGAGAAGATCTGGGCTCGTCCAACCAGAGGGGTCAACAGGGCTGCGAACAACCCCAGGCGCATGCTTGCGATACAGGATCGGAACAGCGGCGCAGGCTCAAGGATCGCGTAAGGTCGTGTCATCAGAATGTGGACGGCGAAGGTCGTTGATCCGGGCACATGACTTCCGTACGGTCCACGTCGGTGTCTTGGAGTGCTGATCGCATCAAAAAAAAGAAGCGGCGGGTGCTCCATGCACCCGCCGCTTCTTTTTTTGATGACCGTGGTTACTTGATCAGGGTGACATGCCCCATGAGTTCCTTCCGCACTTCGGTCGCTTGGATCTCGTACATCACGCGGTAAGCGTAAACACCGGTGCTCAGGATATCGCCACTGTTCTGGAAGCTGCCCAACCAGGGCGCATAGGGGTTGTCGGTCTCGTACACCAAACCACCCCAACGGTCGAACACCATGAATTCGAACTTGCTCATCACCGGGATGTTCGAACTCATCCAGAATGTATCGTTCAACCCATCGCCATCCGGAGTGAACGAGTTCGGGATGTAGGTGAACAGTACATCATCGATGATGACATCGTAGCAGATCGTGTCGGTGCACTCGTTGTAATTGTAGGCCACCATGCACACGTTGTAGGTGCCGGGCTCCTTCTCACTGAAGCGATAGGCAAGGTTGGTCTCGGTGCTCGTGGTGAGACCTGCGATATCCCAGTAGTAACTCTGAGCCCCGGTGCTGAGGTTGTGGAAATGCACCGTCGGGTCGTTCACGTTGGCCGGTATCGGGCTCCATTCGAACTCCGCCACAACGGGAGGCGGACCGGTCACCGCGATCGCTCCGGTACCGATGCAGTCGGCGAGGTTGCGGATCCGGATGGGATAGATCCCTTCGCAGGCGTTGGGCAGGATCGCATCAGGGGCCCAAGTCGCACCATCATCGAAGCTGTATTGCAAGGCTTCCGGGTCGTACACTTCCACCTGCCCATCACAATCACCGGAGCATGTCACCGGATGCGTGGCCAGCGAATCGATCTCCAGCAGGATTGGTTCGGTGATGGTCACCTCGTTCGATCCGATACAGCCATTGTCATCGGTCACTGTCAACCCGTAAACGCCAGCGCACAGACCCGAGACATGATCACCCGCGCCAACGACCGCTCCGGACCAGTCGTAGGTAAAGCCTACCGCCGCGTTGCCACCGGTCACGCTCGCCTGTGCGGTTCCATCGCAATAGCTGTAACAAACAGCATCGGTCGGAGTGAAGGCGATCAGGATCGTATCGGTGAAGGTCATGAGCACGCTGTCGATGGTATTGCAGAAGGCGCCATCGTTCTCAACCCAGTAGAACATGTGCGAACCACCGCTGCCGGGCGGCATCGTCACCGTGGTGATCGCGTCACCGGCATTGCCGAACACCGCACCGGCCGGTCCCTGCCACACACCAACGCCGGTGTTGCCCGGTGTCGCGCCCAAGGCGATCGTGAGGTCGCAACTGTAGGTCGGCAGACCCGCATCGGGCACGCCACAACAACTGGGATCGTCCGCAGGGATCACCGTGATGTCCAGTTCAGAAGTGGCCTGGCAACCAGCCAGGCTCGATACTGTGTAGGTGTAGGTATCCGTCGCACCGGTATTGGGGTCGAACGTGTCGGGCACAACGGCCCCACCGCTCGCGGTCCAAACACCACCAGCATCGGGGGTGCCGCCAAGGGAGTCCGTCATCTGGAACGCGAGTTCGCTCGCGCAAACGGTCAACGCATTGTTGAGGCCCGCATCGATGGACGGGTCTGGGCTTACCAGAACGCTGTCCATTACCGCACACTCCGGCGAACCCACCGGATAGGCCGTGAGGTAGAACATGGTCGCCTGTGTCACGAACACGTTGGTCAATGGGTCGGTCGGATCATCAAGCCCGGTGGTCGGTGTCCATTCCCAAGCGATAGGGGACACACCTCCTCCGCAGGAGATCACACCCTGCCATGAATTACCGGTTGGGGGACCGAACGGAGAACTGTACACGGTGGCACCCATATCATCGTAGAGGATGAAGGAGTTCTCCCCGTTCCATATCGAACCGGCAGTATAATCCAATGAGATCGGATCACCGGTATTCACGGTCAACTGAATGATCTGCTGGGTAGGGCCTGAAGGAACCGCGTAGTTGGTCGTCACACCACCGATCGTCACAGCGAGGGTGGCACCACCGTTCCAGCCGTCGCCAAAGGCTTCGTTCAACTCAAGTGTCCAAAGGCAACTGGCGGGCGGGCCGTTCGCTGTGACAACACCGGCCATCGGTTCAGGGTCGTTGCAGAGCACGATATCCGCACCGGCGTCGATCTCGGTCTGCGGCGCGATGGTCACCGTAACGGTGGTGTCATAGCTGCAGCCGAAATTATCGACCACGAAGAAGGTGTAGTCAAAGGCGCCTGCACCCGTGGGCGTGGCCGTTGCCGTCAGAGGGCTAAGCGGATCGAGTGTCAGGAACGGTCCCGACCAATAGGCGGAATCAGGAGTGTCCACCCCGAGATCCGGAGTGAACTGGGTTACATCCGGGATGATCGCGGGGTTGAAATTGATCGACCAGTTGCACAGGAACCCGTTGTCAGCTCCCCACAGGTCGAGCGAGGTGAAGGTCCATGTTCCGTTAAGCGGACAGCCGATCAGGTTGGTGAAGGGTTGGATCGGGGTGTAGGTCCCCGGCACCAGCGCTGTTCCCTGGCTGGAAGGCATCACGTTCGGCGTCACACCGAACTGGGAACTCTCTGCCCAAGTCCCCAAGGTCGCTGTGGGGCTCCAGCAATAATCCCAGCAGGTCCCGGGAACAGGGTTCACGTTACCGTCACCATCATTGGCATCTCCGATGAACGTTCCGCCACCATTTTGCTGGTGCAGGATAATGCTCTGTCCGTTCGGGCATGTGACCGAGAGTACCAGATCACCCATGAAGGAGTGCTCCATGCTCACACAGATGGAAAGTATATCGCCCACCCCGGTGGTCACCTGGCCTGGATCGAACTGCTGGAACAGCAGGTCGCTGGAGAATGGTGTGCCCACGTCGTCCGGTAGGTAGACACCGTCACCGAAGTTCGCTTCGGGAATGCCGGTCCACGTGGTCGCTGCGACCGTCGTAGCATCAAGGTTCACAGTAGCTCCAAGACACGTTTCAGCGCTGACGAAACTGACACCGAAGATCGGCGTGGTGCTCACGAGCACCTGCAGGTCGACCACGTTGGAATTGACACAATCGTTGTTGTCCAAAAGATTCAGTTGCACGACATATTCGCCAGGCACCGAGAACGAATGTGAGGCGGTCGGGCCGCTAGCCGTGGTGCCGTCATCGAAGACCCACGTGTATTCCGTGATAGTGAAGGTGGGCGCGGCATAGGACGCTGAGCCATCGAAACTCACCGGCTCACCCACGCAGACCAAGGCTGGGACCGCCTCGGACATATTGGCTACCGCGGTCGGGCGCTCACAAGGAGTGAAGCATGAAATGGCAGCAGCGAAATCACCGACGCCGTTGGCGTTCGAGGTGAACTGCACGGTGAGGCAACCTGTGGTATTGAACGTCGTGGCCGAGACCACAAGCCCTTGAAGTGAAGTGCCTTGGTAATTGCCCAGGTACGTGGCGGAGGTGTTGTCACCATCCCATATCTGGATCTGGTCGTGCGGGTTCGGATTGGCAGTGCTCAAATTATACACCGCCCAAAAGAGAGAAATGGCATCCCCAGGGGTGGTGGGGCAGATCACGACGGTGAAGTTCTCTCCATTACTATAGGAAGCCGCAGGTCCGCCCGAGTCCTCCAGCACACCGACGCATGCGTCGATCGTGCCTGCGGTGATGCTGTATTGCTGGGCGCTTGCCAGGCCAACGAACATCAAAACCCCAAGTGCTGCGAGGTGGATGCGCAGAAGCGTCTGGCGGAAAGGACGTGTCATCATCGGCTTGTTTTGGTCCTAGAACTGCTCGTGGTCAACACAGGTCCGGTGTTCGTTGGGGGATGGATATAGGGTCCGGAGTTCTACTCCCAAGAGGATTCAACGGGGCAGCTAAAGGTTGCCCCGTTGCAAAAATAAAGAGCCCGGCAAAGGCCGGGCTCTTTCGTGTCGTGGTTTTACCAACTCACCGCAGGAGGCTAACGCTGCCGTTATAGGTGCCGCCGAGCTTCTCGCCGTCCTTCATTTCCACCATCCAGACATAATCTCCAGCAGTGCAGAGATCACCCCGGTTACCCACGCGGCCGTTCCATGGGCGTTGTGGGTCACTGGTCTCGTAGACCAGCTGTCCGGTGCTGGGATCATGAATGCTCATGTGGAACTTAACTCCCAAGGTGCGTAGCGCCTCGGGTACGAACACGTCGTCCATGCCGTCAGCGTTCGGAGAAAATGTCTTGGCGGCCAAGAGGTTATAGTCCTCATCGATGCGAACGCTCCGGTCCGTGCGGTCGATGCAGCCGTTGCCGTTGTTGACGGTCAATGTCACTTGGTAGGAACCGCTCTTCTTGTACACATGGTCTGGATGGGCGACCTCAGAGGTGGTACCATCGCCGAATTCCCAGAGGTAACTCCGGCCACCGAGGCTGCGGTTCTCGAAGTGGACAGAAGGCACCGTGTTCTCGTATTCCTGTTTCAGAAAATTGAAAGAGGCCTCGGGAGCCTCGTGGATCACGATCAGGTCCGAAACAGGTTTGTTGTGGATGTTACCACCCCCAATTGACGAGTGGGAAAGCATGACCTCGAAGCTTCCAGCCTTGGAGAAGGTGTGGGTGGGGGAGGCTGAGTTGGAGAAACTGCCGTCGCCGAAGTTCCAAAGGAAGATCCCGTTGCTCGGGAGGTTTTCCACGGCGAATTCGACCGTGGTCCCAGGGCATCCTTGTGTCACGCTCGGTTTGATCGCGATCTCCATGGGCGCCGACCCACCGGGCTTCGTTGACACGGGGGAAGGTTCTGTGAGCGAGATGGACTTGCCATGGATCTCGGAGGTGGGGGCGATTCGTTCTACCGATCTTGCCGCGAGTTGAGCACCAGCGTTGGAAGAACCCGTGGCATCGGCATCGGTGTCATCACCGTTGTTGGTCGCGGCGGCGGCCTCCTTGGCAACAACGATATCCGGTGAACCGCTGGTGGTGTTCAGTGCAACGGAAGTTCCGTCACCGGTACCGGACATGTCCGGCGTACGTGTGAGTAGATAGACCGTGGTCGCTACGGTGAGTGCGCCACCCAGGAGTAGGGCGTACAAACCCATGGACGCCTGCCAGTTGGTTCCACCCTCCTTGTCCAACTGTCGCTCCAGCTGGGCCCAATCGGCCGAGTTATAAGGCACCTCGTAGGTCTCGACGGAGTCCTTCAACGAGCGCTCAAAAGCATCAGATCCCTTCATCGTCGTTCCCGTTAGTGGAGCTTGTGCTCCTTTTTAAGCAGCTTCTTCAAATTATGTTTCGCTTTGGCCAGATTGCTCTTGGAGGTCCCGATGTTGATCCCCAGCATGTCGGCGATCTCTTTGTGGGTCAACTCCTCGAACACGTACAAGTTGAATACCGTCCGATAGGCAGGTGTCAGTTTCTGCATCGCGTTGATCACATCGGCCGGCTTCACATCCCATCCTTCTTCCTGGTCCTCATCAGCAATGGTGTCCTCCTCATCCATATCGCCGAAGTCCTCGATGCTGCGCTCCTCTCCGAGCAGCAAATAGGCGTTCTTGCTTCGACGAAAGTGATCGATCGCCGTGTTCACGATGATCCGGCGGATCCAGCCCTCGAAGGAACCGGCCCGATTGAACTTCTCCATGCTGCGGAACACCTTGATGAACCCGTCCTGCAGTATGTCCTTCGCCTGATCGGTGTTCTTCGTGTACCGCATGCACACGGCCATCATCTTGCCATAGAAAAGCTCGTAGACCCGCTGTTGCGAACGGCGCTCACTTTGCAGGCAGCCATCGATGAGTTCATTGAACACCTGCTCAGGACCGTCCATGCTGACCCATGTAAGGGTCAAACGCGGATTAGGTCGCCCGGTTGCTTGGGGAGGAGGTGCCACGGGGCTGGCCATTGGTGCCGGTAAGGTAGCCATGCTTGAGGTTAGGACGCAAGATCGGTCCAAGGGATGCCTCGCCCCCCTGATCTTTTTTGAACACCGGTTGCTCCCGGGGGGATCTTCGTGCGACTTGCGCATTGCATGCACCGTCCGCAGTACTTTCGCCGCTTGAACGGTTCGTTCGACCCCCATCAACACTTCAACCCGAAAAGCAGGATGAAAGTCACCGTAGTCGGGGCAGGGAATGTGGGCGCTACTTGCGCCGACGCCATCGCCCGCTGGGAACTCGCCAATGAAGTTGTCCTTTTGGACATCAAGGAAGGATTCGCCGAGGGCAAGGCGTTGGACATCTGGCAGACCTCACCGATCAACCTGTTCGACTCCCGCATCACGGGCTCGACGAACGATTATTCGAAGACGGCAGGCAGCGAGGTCGTGGTGATCACGAGCGGCCTTCCGCGCAAGCCGGGGATGAGCCGTGATGACCTTATCGCCACCAACGCCGCCATCGTGAAGAGCGTGACGGAGAACGTGGTGAAACACAGTCCCGACGCGATAATCATCGTGGTGAGCAATCCGCTCGACGTGATGACCTATTGTGCCTTCCTGAACAGCAAATTCCCGAGCCAACGGGTGTTCGGTATGGCTGGCATCCTGGACACGGCACGCTACCGGGCCTTCCTCGCCACCGAACTGAACGTCAGCCCGAAGGACATCCAGGCTGTATTGATGGGTGGCCATGGCGACACCATGGTCCCGCTGCCGCGCTACACCACCGTAGCCGGTATCCCGGTAACTGAACTCATTGCCAAGGACAAATTGGATGCGATCGTGGACCGCACAAAAAAAGGCGGCGGCGAGATCGTGAACCTCTTGGGTACGAGCGCTTGGTACGCGCCCGGTACCGCAGCTGCTCAGATGGTGGAGTCGATCGTTCGCGACCAGAAGCGTGTTTTTCCTTGCTGTGTCTGGCTCCAGGGCGAATACGGCGTGAAGGACATCTACTTGGGAGCTCCCGTTGTGTTGGGACGTAAGGGGGTGGAGCGTATCATCGAATTGAAACTGAACGCCGAAGAGATGGAACTCGTGAAGGCCAGCGCCAAGGCGGTGAAGGAAGTGATGGATGTGCTGGACAACATGAGCCAGGCCGGTGTTACCGCCTGAGCGTGTGCATCAGCGGATCGCATTCAGCAAGAACGCCTCCCAAGGGAGGCGCTCTTCATTTCAAAACGACCACGCTCATTGAACAGGCATGCCGTCATCGCCTGCCATGAGCGACGATTAACCGCTGGGTCGCGGAGGCGTCCCCCAGGAGCCGCACCAGGTAAACCCCATCGGGGAGGTCGCTCACGTCCAGTGTTGTACCGGGGCCCTCCACACGACCGCGTATCAGAACCTGGCCAATGCTGTTCTGCAGCTGCCAATCCCCATCAATGGCTGTGTTCGGAACCAAGAGTTCGACCGTTCCGCTGGCCGGATTGGGCATGACGATGAAGCCTTGGGCAGTTGTGGATCCCAAGTGGGTGGAAGAAGGGAGGTCACTGCGCCAGAAAGAGAGGCCGCCGCGGTAGTTGCCAACGACCATGTCCAGGGTGCTGTCGCCAGTAAAGTCGTAGAGACATAGGGCGGTCCGCTCGCCATCACGCAGGTCGAGGAAGGTGCTGTCGATCAAGTTCCATGTGCCGCCGATGTTCCCTTCGATATCGCCGTAGTGATAGAGCCAGCCCGATTCCGAGCCGAGCACCATCTCACGATCACCATCGGAATTGACGAAGAGGAAGGGCACGGAATGTCCCGTCACGTTCCACCACTCGATCGTACTCACGCCTCCCAGGCTCTCGCTGATCAACGTCCAGCTGGGGACCGCAGCGGTCCCGGTATTCCTGTAGTGGTTCAGGTTGCCGTTCCGCTCGCCAATGATCATGTCCAGGAGACCGTCACCATCGAGATCGGAGAAGATCGGCGTGGCGAACTGGCCCACATCGATCACAACCCCATCGGCATCGGTGATGTTGGGTTGCTCAAGCACGAAGGAGGCGACCGACCCGACAGGGGTGTTACGGTAGAAGTGAAGCCTTCCCTGTAGATCACCGACGTACATGTCCTTGTCCCCATCACCATCCACGTCGCCGAACGCTGGATACATGCTCAGGCCGATCCCACTCGTGCTCAGGTCCATGTAGTCGTCCGTGAGCATTTCGAAGGACGGAGCGGTGGTCGTGCCTGTGTTCCGGAGCAAGGCCATCTTTCCGACATACGCACCGCCCGAATAGAAGTAGCCGTAGTTGGCCACAACAAGGTCCATCAAGCCATCCCCGTCATGATCAAAGAGGACAGGGTACGCGCCTTCGCCGAGTTCGACCATGCGGTCCTGGAAGAGGTTGGTCTGCACGAAGTCGAACACAGGGCTCGCATCGGTGCCGGTATTGTGGTAGTACCAGAGGCTTTCGAAGTTCTGTGCGAGCGAGGTGGCGGCAGGGCTGGCCAGTAGATCCCGTTTCCCATCGGCGTCCACATCCTCATAGCTACCCCCCGGGAAAACGGTGAGGTCGACGGATACATCATACGTCGGGAACAACGTGTCCTCCTGGGTCATTATGCCGTCCACCACAGTACCGCCGTTGTAAAGACCGACCATGTTGTTGTAGGAGATATCCCCCAGGAGCAGGTCTTTCACACCATCGCCGTTCAGGTCTATTGGAAGTACGGCGCTGCCTGCGTGGGTCCGCTCATTGGCCACACCACCATGTTCTGGTGCCATGTTCCCGCCACCGCCTCCCATTTCAGGGGCCGGTACATTAAACGTACAGGGCACGTTCAGTGTCACCGAGTTGTTGCTGAAGTTCTCTGCGAAATAGCCCCAGCAGGAGTTGCGCACCTCAAAGGCCAGACTGTCGCACGTGCCGTAGAGTTCCATGCTCAGGTTCTTATGGTACTCCAGGTAGGAACCGAGCAGGCTGAATGTGAGTATGTCCAGGTCTCCATCCCCATCGATGTCCTCAATGCCCGGCAGGTCGACTTGTGAGACGAAGAGGTTGGCGATGGTCCCGGCCCCGGAAGGCGAGACATAGTTCGAGTTCGCACGGTAGGTATAAAGCTCGAAGGCGGGGTCACCCCCCGCGCTCACGTTCTTGAATACCGAGAAGCCGGCCTGCGAGTAAGTGAAGATGTCCTCCTTCCCGTCACAATTGAAGTCCCGAAGGAGCGCCCAATCATGCAGGGGCTGGCCCAACGGAGCGAGCGGCTCCACGCCATCATAGTCATGGGTCACCACATATCCCATCACCCCGGTACCCGTCGTGCGCAGCAGTGTTGTCACCTTGTTACCGGAGCGATCGAAGAGGAAGAGATCCTTCATGCCATCACCGTTCAGGTCGATGTCGCTCACGTGAACGAAGTTGATCCCCCCGGCCCAGGCCAGGTCCAGCGTATTGCCAGCCCGGGTAACCGGCACAGTGCCATCGAAGTGGAGATCCCATTGGCCATGAACCTGCGTGGTGAACAGGGTCGCTACGACGATACAGGGGAGCAGTGATGGGGTCGACATGTGCGAGGAAGATGGTACGAAGGTCGTATACGTTGCTTGACAATGGGGTTGGAGGCGCCTTCTTCGAGGAACGCTGACCCTGCATCTCCCGCTCAGGTGCTTTCGGGTGTCATGCCCCTCTTTCCCGGTAGGGCAACAACGCTATATTTGCCGCCTCTTTTAAGAAATCCCCCTATCGGTTATGCAGAACAGAGGCGCGCTGTGGATCTTCACCATCCTGTTGGCGCTGGCATGCGCGTACCAGTTGTCCTTCTCCTTTTTCACGTCCCGGGTCGAGAACGCCGCACGTGTCCAGGCAGGCCTCCAAGCCGATTCGGTGCTAGCCATTTCGGGCAATGAGCAAGCCGATCGTGAGGAACTGGTCCTGCAATTCGAGAACCAGTACCTGCGCGAGCATTCCGAGGAGAAGATCTACCCGCTGCTGGGCAAGAGCTACCGCGAATGCAAGGAGAGCGAGATCAACATGGGTCTCGATCTCAAGGGCGGCATGGCCGTTACCCTGGAGGTGAGCATCCCCGAACTGGTGATGAACCTGAGCGAGAACAACACCGACCCAGCCTTCAACACCGCCATGGCGAACGCTCGGGAGCGCCAGAAGAGCGCTTCAGCCGATTTTATCACCTTGTTCGGTGAGGAATACGCCAAGATCCCCGACCACAAGCCACTTTCCGCCATCTTCTACACCCCGGAGCGCAAGAACATGTTCGAGCGCGAGGGCACCGATGCGGACTACCTGACCGCGTTGCGCCGTGAGGCGGACGATGCATTGAACAACACCGAGCGCATCATGCGCACGCGTATCGACAAGTTCGGTGTGGCGCAGCCGGTGCTGCAAAAGCAGAAGTTCACCGGACGGATCCAGATCGAACTCCCTGGAGTAAAGGATAAGGACCGGGTGCGCAAGGTGCTGCAGAGCACCGCCAACCTCGAGTTCTGGGAGACCTATGAGAACGAGCAGGTCTATTCCCAACTGGAAGAGGCGAACAAGCGTCTCGGCGCGCTGATCAACCCCAAGACCGATGTGGACACCGCATCGGTGGATACGAGCGCGGCGGTCGCGGATACCAGCGCAGCGGCCAAGGCGGAAGAAGAGATCGATACCACGGCGACCGCCCAGGCGAGCGCGGACGACACCACTGCGGTCGATGCGGACACGACGGAAACCGCGAACGATACCCTTGCGACCGATACGTTGGACGATGCTGCCCAGCGTGCGGATTTCGTGAAGAAGAACCCACTTTTCGCGGTCCTGACGCCGTCAGTGTACCAGTCCCAACAGGGCGGGTTCAACCTTGTCAAAGGCCCGGTGGTAGGCAATGCCCGCCTGTCCGATACCACCCAGGTGAACACGTACTTGCGCATGCCGACCGTTCAAGGTGCGCTGCCCACCGATGTGAAACTGGCATGGGCCGCCAAACCGGAGACGATCACCCTCCAGGATGGTACGAGCACCCAGGTGCTGAACCTCTACGCGCTGAAAGTGCCCCGCGGTGGCAAGCCGAAGCTGGATGGTAGCGTGGTCACCAGCGCCTACCAGGATTTTGACATGAAAGGGGCTGTGGAAGTGAGTATGCAGATGAATTCGGAAGGCGCCCAACTCTGGAAGGTGATGACCGGTGACAACATCGGCCGATGCATCGCCATTGTACTGGATGGGTTGGTTTACAGTGCTCCGATCGTGCAGGGTGAGATCCCCGGTGGTCGTTCCAGCATTTCGCTGGGCACGGGCGACATGGCCAACCAGATCAACGAGGCGGCGGATCTCGCGAATATCCTGAAAGCCGGTGCCCTGCCGGCACCCGCACGCATCATCGATGAAACGGTGGTCGGCCCTTCACTCGGACAAGAGAACATCACGCACGGGCTCTGGTCGTTCGTGGTCGCCATGCTGTTGGTGATGCTGTTCATGATCATCTACTACAACGGATCGGGCTGGATCGCCAACGTAGCCCTGCTGGCGAACATCTTCCTCCTCATGGGGACCCTGGCTTCCCTGCAGGCATCGCTCACACTGCCCGGTATCGCGGGTATCATCCTTACCGTGGGTATGGCCGTGGACGCGAACGTGCTGATCAACGAGCGTATCCGCGAGGAGTTGCGACGCGGCAAAGCCGTTAAGAGCGCTGTGGACCTGGGATACAAGCATGCCATGTCAGCCATCATCGATGCCAACGTGACCCACTTCGTGGCGGCGATCATCCTGTACTACTTCGGCGGTGGCCCCATCAAGGGTTTTGCGACGACACTGGCGTTGGGTATCGTCACCTCGCTCTTTACGGCCATTTTCATCAGCCGGTTGATCATCGAGCGCCGCCTGGAGAAGGGTAAGAGCCTGTCCTTCTCACATCGCTGGAACGTGAACGCTTTCGTGAACGCGAACTACGATTTCATGGGTAAGCGCAAGTACTTCTACATCGTCTCCGGTCTCATCATCATCGGCGGCTTCGTGTCCATGGCCACCCGTGGTTTCAACTACGGTGTTGACTTCTCTGGTGGTCGTCAGTACGTGGTGCGGTTCGAACACCCGGTGGAAGTTGAAAAGGTGCGTGAGGAGTTGGAGACCGTGCTCACCGAACCCGGTGGCGAGGCCAGCGGTGTTACGGTGAAGAGTTATGGGGGGAGCAGCCAGGTGAAGATCACCACGAACTACCTGGTCAACAGCACCGATACCGCAGCGGACCGCGTGGTGGAGGGCAGGTTGACGGAGGGACTCGTGAAGATGGAAGGTGCTTTCACCATCGAGGAATCGCGGAAGGTGGACCCCACCATCAGTGACGATATCCGTCTGCATGCGTTCTCAGCGGTCGGGTTGGTCCTGCTGTTCATGTTCGCGTACATCGCTGTCCGGTTCAAAACCTGGCGTTTCGGGCTCGGCGGCATGCTCTCCCTGGTGCACGATGCATTGATCGTGATGGGGTTGTACTCCATGCTGCACGGCCTGCTGCCCTTCTCCCTGGAAGTGGATGAGCACTTCATTGCGGCCATCCTTACGGTTATCGGTTACTCCCTGAACGATACAGTTGTGGTTTACGACCGTATCCGTGAATACCTGGAGAACCATAAACGTGACCCTTGGTCCGCGGTGTTCAATAAGGCGATCAACTCAACACTGGGCCGGACCATCAACACCTCGGTCACCGTGCTCATCGTGCTGCTCGTGATCTTCCTGTTCGGTGCCACCTCCATCAAGGGCTTCGTGTTCGCCATGTTGGTCGGTATCGCGGTGGGTACTTACTCCTCCATCTTCATCGCTTCAGCGGTGGTGGTCGACCTGCACAAGGACGAGGTGACCGAAAAGTCCCCGGCGCAAGCGATCCCAGCCTGATCATTGTCACGGGAAATGGAAGTCCC
>JBDTNF010000100.1:0-6095 GCA_039933875.1 Flavobacteriales bacterium
CCTTTCTCCAGGTGCTGGCGGAAACGGGCGCGGTGCTCGCGGTAAGTGGCGGCGGAAAGAGGCTGGTAACGCATAGGGCGAAGGTAGCGGAGGGGGAAGGTTCAAGTCTCAAGACACAAGGCTCAACGGTTCAAGGTGGCTTCAGCCTTGATGCTTGAGTCTTGCATCTTTTGTCTTGTGTCTTGTTGGGGGGCGTGCCCCTCGCAAAGCCTCGGGTCGGGCTATCCGCAGTAGTCCTCGCTGCGCTGCGAGCTACTTGCTTCTATCCCTCACGCAGCCGAGAGTCCGGTTTGAACAATGTGCGCGGCACGATCATACAACTCGTCGTAAGTGAGGATCTTGATGTTGCGAGAGTCTCGACGGAAGAGTTCCAGCGTTTTCGTTTTGATAGCCCTCTCTTGCGCACTGACACCTGGCCTTTCAAGTTGCGTCCAAGAACCTATGAGCAGGATGACTTTGCTGTCGTGACCCGCTTGGGTTATCGGTTCTCCTTGCTCATCGTATAGACCCCCTTGTTCCAAGCGGACTTGTCCACTTGCCTTTTGTTCCAAGACCTGTGAGACGGCATCTGTCAATTCGCGCGACAGCCCCCATGTGTTCGCTCGTTGGGCACTGGCCGCCCGGAATAATTCTGTTTCAGGCTTCTTGATCTCCACGAAAACGGTGAATCTCTTGTCAGCCATCAAGTAATCGTTGATGACCGAACCTGATCCATCCGCGTCAGTGGACGATGCATGGAATTCGCGCTGTAGAATTGACATGTAGCGATAGTCGAGTCCGTAGCCGAAGATCCATGGGTTTTTCTGGAAGAAATACTGCCAAACCTTCTCCCCAGTGACACCTTCACCGAGTGCTTGCGCCACTCGGTAATGCTCAAGTGAGCCGTCTACGTGAAGGAAGTCATGATATAGCTGGAGCTGCTGCTTTCGATAGCCGATGTTCACAAGGTCGGTGCTGGTGATCCGTCCTTCAGCGAGCACCTGCTTCACAAGTTCGACCCCCTCCGCTGTTGAGGTAACGTCCTTGAAGGTCTGTATTGTTTCAGCGCTTAGCTGGCCGCCCTCCACCAACTGTATCCGCCTTTCGGCTACACCCTTAAGGTTGATCTCCGACAGGAGTTGAATAAAGGCCTTCAGTTGGGCCAAATTGAACTTGGAGAATTTGATGCGCTGCTTCTCCTCACCATCAATGAGCTTTATGAATTCTACGCCCTCAATGTCATCGGCCTCCTTGATGTACACAGCCTTCAACATGGTCTTCGTTGCAAGCTTCACCTCAAACCCTTCTTCGTCGCTGTGAACGACCTGGAAGAATCGGCCATGCCCGAAGTCGTGGCTGTAGAGCATTCCCTCCTTCGAGTTCAAAATGATATCCGCTTGTGTTGGAGGGGCGAAATTTCCAAAGCTCATAGGGGTGGTGTTTGTTACGGCTACCTCCTCGGATTGTACATGCACAGCCCGGAGCGTGCAAAGATCGCCTCCCCTAAAGACGGGGGATGGATCAGTTTTCCACAGTGCCGTTCCTGCGATTGGCCTCTGTCGAGCGTTCGGGTGGGGCTTTGCCCTGCTCAGGGTAGCAGTACCATGCGCTTAAAGGCTATTGCCACCCCGTATATGTGTGCGCGCCTCCGAACTTTTTCTTTTGTGCGCTTAACCCAAGGGTGGCGCACGGTAAATCGAACGAGCATCCAAGCTAAACAGGAATACAAGGCGAGTAGCAGCCAGATCATTGCGAGTTCGCTGTGCATCCATCGTTCAAGTAACCCAATTCCCAATCCTGCTACGACGAGAGGCAGTCCAAGGCAAAATGCAACACTCATCATCCAAATAACCAACCCCAGTCCATTCGCGATCAGCGACCGGTAGCGTAGATCGGCAGTCGTTAGCCTGTTGGCGATGTTTGCGGTCAGCGCCAAGTCGTCACCCGTCACGTCAGGGAAGCGCTCCGAAAATGCTCTTAGCCCATACATGTGAAACACTGGCCTCGCCCTGCTGATGGGTGAACGTTTTGTGATCTTGTCGAAGGTAGGTCGTGAGTTCGTTGAACTAGTGTGGACGTTCATGTGTCTGCCAATCTTCCCATTTTGCTTTCATCTCCCCGCCCAACGGACTCCACACAACCACCACCAGCGTCTCGGCCTTCTGCTAGGGCCGCCGCACCTACCTTCTTCAACCCACCCTTGGCGCATTCCCCGTCACGGCACTCCATTCACCATAGCCAAGCAAGCCGCGAGCGTCGAGGCCTGTCGCCAAGCAGGAGATCTGGACCCTGGGCGAGAATGGGCACAGCAACCCTGTTTCGTTTATTGCGTTTAACTTTGTGCCAACAACCACAAAGTCATGTCAGCCACGGACGTACCTGCCACCAAGCCGACCCGATCGGAACAAGAGGCCGCTCGCCGGTCGTTCCCTGCATTGGAGGAATCGCTGAAGAACCTCTCCAAGAAGGACACGACGGAGATCGAGATCGAAGAGACTTCGCAGAAGATCATTGTTCCGACCATGGCGCTGCAGCTACTATCCAGGATCTTGAAGGATCTTGGGGAAGGACGTCCAGTGCAGATCGTGCCCATTGCGGCGGAAATGACCACACAAGCAGCAGCTGAGATGCTCGGTTGTTCCCGGCCGCACGTGATCAAGTTATTGGAGCAAGGCAAGATCCCCTTCACGCTCGTGGGCAAGCACCGACGCATCAAGTACGAGCATGTGATGAAGTACCGCAAGATCATGAAGGAGGCGCAGAAGCGGAACCTCAAGGACATGATGAAGGACGACGAAGAAGCCGGTCTCTATGATTCATAGTGTCCGCTTCACCTGTGTTCTGGACACGAACGTCATCTACCCGGTGAACATCCGGGACCTGTTGTTGTGGTTCGCGCACTATGACCTCTTCACGGTGAAGTGGGGCAAGAGCATTTGCGAAGAGTGGATCAAGGTGATGCGGACAAAGGGCATCGCAGAACCGGAGATAGCCAAGCGCATCCAACGGATGTCCGATGCCTTTCCAGATGCGTTGGTAGAGAACTACGAAGGGTTGATCGATGGCCTGTCGCTACCCGATAAGGATGATCGCCATGTGCTTGCTGCCGCGATCAAGGCCAATGCGAACCTAATAGTCACCAACAACCTCAGCGACTTTCCAGCAACCGAATTGGCGAAGTACGGCTTGGAGGCGAAGAGCGCGGACGACTTCCTCACGGACATCATCGACTTGAACCACGAGCGTGCGCTGGAGGCCTTCAAGGAGTTGGTGGCGAACAGGCGAAAACCCGAACTGGATGCCTATGAGGTTCTCGATCACTTCCGTAAGGTCGGTCTAAAGAACACTGCCGATTATCTGCATGCTTTGCTCTAGTGCTCGCGTCCTTCACTCCCATGTCCCCCAAGCCCAACAAAACCCACGCAACCACCGCCAGCGTCTCTGCCTTCATCGATAAGCAGCCGAAAGAGGAAATGCGCGATGATTGCCGCGCACTGATGAAGCTGATGCACGAGCTCACCGGTGAGGCCCCCCACATGTACGGCCCCACGATCATCGGCTTTGGTACCTACCACTACAAATACGCAAGCGGCCATCAGGGCGATGCGCCTCTCGCAGCCTTCAGCCCGCGCAAGCCAGCCATGACGATCTACTCCATGTCCGCTGCGTTCGAACCCGAACTGATGGCCAAGCTCGGCAAGTACAAAGCCAGCAAGGGCTGTCTCTACGTGAAGCGCTTGGACGACATCGACCTGGGTGTGCTCCGGACCTTGATGAAGCGCTCGATCGCGTTGGTGAAGAAGACCTATCCGCAGCCCTAGGCCCACAGCCTAGGACCTGCCCAACGGGAATGGCGTTGACCACCCGATCAGAACAATTCCAAACAACCCCGCGTTGGTTTGCAGATCTATCCCACCAACCGCGCGTCCCGTAAGTTTGTCGCCGGAACGTCAAGCACCACACGTTCCACACGCAAGCATGGCCCGCCAAGGACTCTTCGGATCTTCTCTCGTCAAGAAGTATTGGATGGCCCTCACGGGCCTTTTCCTTATCACCTTCCTGGTGGTGCACGCTGGCGTGAACGCCATGATCTTCTGGAACGACGGCGGCGTCACCTTCAACATGGTGGCGCACTTCTTTGGCACCAACATCCTCATCCGCACCATGGAGATCGTCCTCTTCCTGGGGCTGATCGCCCACATCGTGGATGGCCTGATGCTCTGGAGCCAGAACCGCGCAGCACGGCCCTCGAAGTACGCGAAGGAGAAGGGCAGCGCCAACCGCACCTGGTACAGCGCGAGCATGGGGATCCTTGGCACGCTCATCCTGCTCTTCCTGATCATGCACCTCTGGCATTTCTGGGTGAGGAGTCGACACATCATCGGCAACCTCGAGGAGTTCACCGTTCCCGGGGCGGAGAATGAGAACCTGTATGGTGCCATGCAGCAGGTCTTCGCCATTCCCTGGGTGGTGATCGTATACGTGCTCGGCTGCTTCAGCCTTTTCTGGCACCTGCTGCACGGGTTCCAGAGCGCCTTCCAATCGCTCGGGCTCAACCACAAACGTTACAATCCGGCTATCGCCTTCTGCGGAACGGCTTTCAGTATTGTCATCTCCGCGCTCTTCGCCTCGATGCCGGTGAGCATGTACTTCGGTTGGATCCAATGAAACTGCGCCGTGAGCTACAAGCCATGAGCCACGAGCTTGCATCGTTGGAGGCAAGCTCGTGGCTCATGGCTCGCGGCTCGAAGCTCTTCAGAACTCATCGACCATGTCAGTGAAACTCGACAGCAAGATCCCTCCCGGCCCCATCGATAAGAAGTGGACCGACCACAAGGGCCACATCCGCATCGTCGCTCCCGCGAACAAGCGCCGCATCGACATCATCGTGGTGGGCACGGGCCTGGCCGGTGGGGCCGCTGCCGCATCGCTGGCGGAGATGGGCTACAACGTGAAAGCCTTCTGCTACCAGGACAGCGCACGTCGCGCGCACAGCATCGCGGCGCAGGGCGGGATCAACGCCGCCAAGAACTACATGAACGACGGGGACTCGACGTACCGCCTGTTCTATGACACCGTGAAGGGCGGCGACTACCGTGCGCGCGAAGCGAACGTGTACCGCCTTGCGGAAGTGAGCGCGAGCATCATCGACCAATGCGTGGCACAAGGCGTTCCCTTCGCCCGCGACTACGGCGGATTGCTCGACAACCGCAGCTTCGGGGGCGTGCAGGTCAGCCGCACCTTTTATGCCCGTGGGCAGACCGGTCAGCAGTTGTTGCTCGGCGCCTACAGCGCGCTGATGCGCCAGGTGGGCAAGGGAACGGTGCAGATGTTCGACCGTCACGAGATGCTCGATGTGGTGACGGTGGATGGCAAGGCACGAGGTATCATTGCACGCAACCTGATCACCGGTGAGATGGAACGCCATGGCGCACACGCGGTGCTGCTGTGTACCGGCGGATACGGCAACGTGTTCTTCCTGAGCACGAACGCGATGGGCTGCAACGTCACGGCGATCTGGAAGGCGCACAAGCGCGGCGCCTTCTTCGGCAATCCGTGTTACACACAGATCCACCCGACCTGCATCCCGGTGAGCGGTCACCACCAGAGCAAGCTTACGCTGATGAGCGAGAGCTTGCGCAACGACGGCCGCATCTGGGTTCCTGCGAAACTGGAGGACGCCAAGGCGATCCAGGAAGGCAAGAAGAGCGGCAAGGATATCGCCGAGGCGGACCGCGACTACTTCCTCGAACGGCGTTACCCGGCTTACGGGAACCTGGTGCCGCGCGATGTGGCCAGTCGCGCCGCGAAAGAGCGCTGCGATGCCGGCTTCGGTGTGAACAAGACCGGCGAGGCCGTGTTCCTGGATTTCGCCGCAGCCATCGAGCGCTACGGAAAGACGCAGGCCAACGTGTTGAAGGTGGACAAGCCGAGCGCTGACAAGATCCGGGAGCTGGGCGAAGCGATCATCACCGAGAAGTACGGCAACCTCTTCGACATGTACGCGAACATCGTTGGCGCGGACCCCTACAAGGAGTCGATGATGATCTACCCCGCGGTACACTACACCATGGGCGGCCTCTGGGTGGATTACAACCTGCAGACCACCGTGCCCG
>JBDTNF010000101.1:0-6854 GCA_039933875.1 Flavobacteriales bacterium
TGGTGAGAAGGCCTGCGAGATCGGCGGGCTTGTCCAGCACCGGCCCGCTGGTGATGCGGATGCCCACACCCATCTCCTGTGCGATGATGTTCGCGAGCGTCGTCTTGCCCAGACCGGGAGGCCCGTGAAGCAGCACATGGTCCAACGCCTCGCCACGCCCCTTGGCCGCCTGCACGAACACCTTGAGGTTGTCCGTCACCGCTTTCTGCCCGGCGAACTCCCCGAACTGACGTGGACGTAGCACCTGCTCCAACTCCTTGTCGGAGGCGGAACGCTGTTCTTCGCGGGGATCGAACGTTTGGGACATGGCGGCGGACAAAAGTAGCTGGGCCGGGACTACTCCTTCTGCTCCATATCCCGCCACAGATCCTCGAAAAAGATGCGGAAGCCGAGCGTGTAGATCGGGGCGTTCAACTGCTCACCGAGGTCATCACCCGTTTGGATGACGAGCCTGAAGCCCCAACCCGCTCCTACAGCGAAGTACTTGAGGAAGCGGTACTGCACGGTCATGGTGGGCTCGTAGGTGATCAGTCCGGTGCGCGCCCACTTCTGCGTTTTGCCATCGGCATCATCGTACACCACCGATCCGGCACCAAGGCCTATCTGCACCGGCAGCCGCACTTCCCACGGACCGCGCTGGTAGAACGCGTAGTCGACGTACGGCGTGATGTAGCCCACACGCAGCCGTCCCTCCGTTGTTCCCAACCCCTCCACCTGTATCTGGCCCCGCACTGGTGTGAAGAGGAAAGTGTACCCGATCCCGTATTGGAACCGGCGCGCATGTTCCAGGCCCACCTTCACACCCACAAGCCGAACGTTCTGGTTGCTCACGAACGATCCGCGGACGTCCAGCCGCAACACAGGGCGCGGTGGCTCCTGGAGGAAGAGCGCGATGCTGTCCAGCAATTGGGCCCGCACCGGTGCGAGCACCCAGAGCGACAGGATCAGGATCAGGGGGCGCATGAAAAAAGAATGTCCGCACCCAAAGATGCGGACATTCAAAAGTGTTCCCGACCGGGGTCTAATGCTCCTCTTCCTCGTCGTGGTCCAGCGGCGTGACCTGGCTCACCCAATCCTCGGGCTTGCCGGGCTTGCTGTAGTCATAGGGCCAGCGATGAACCACGGGCAACGGGCCGGGCCAGTTGCCGTGCATGTGCTCCACCGGGGTGGTCCACTCCAGCGTGTTCGACTTCCACGGATTGCGCGAGGCCTTGGGACCGCGGAACGCACTGTAGAAGAAGTTGTAGGTGAAGATGATCTGCGCCGTGGCACCCGTGATGGCGAAGAAGGTGACGAGCACGTTCAGGTCCACCACGCCATCGAACATCGGGAACTCGCTGTAGCTGTAGTAGCGGCGGGGCGCACCGGCCAGGCCGATGAAGTGCATGGGGAAGAACACGCCGAAGGCACAGATGAACGTGACCCAGAAGTGGGCATATCCCAGCTTGGTGTTCATCATGCGGCCATACATCTTCGGGAACCAGTGATAGACACCCGCGAACATCCCGAAGATGGCGCTCATGCCCATCACGATGTGGAAGTGCGCCACGACGAAGTAGGTGTCGTGCACATGGATGTCCAGCGCGCTGTCGGCGAGGATGATCCCCGTAAGACCACCCGCGATGAAGGTGGTCACCAGGCCGATGCTGAACAACATGGCCGGGGTGAAAATGATGTTGCCGCGCCAGAGCGTGGTGATGTAGTTGAACACTTTCACCGCCGAGGGGATGGCGATGAGCAACGTGGTGAACACGAACACACTGCCCAGGAACGGGTTCATACCCGTGATGAACATGTGGTGACCCCACACGATGAAGCTGAGGAAGCCGATCGCGAGAATGGACCCGATCATGGCGCGGTAGCCGAAGATGGGCTTGCGCGAGTTCACCGAGATCACCTCCGAGGTGATACCCAGGGCGGGCAACAGCACGATGTACACTTCAGGGTGCCCCAGGAACCAGAACAAGTGCTGGAACAGGATCGGGCTGCCACCGGTGTGGTCCAGCGCCTCACCCGAAATGTAGATGTCGCTCAGGTAGAAGCTCGTGCCCAACGTACGGTCCAGCAGGAGCAGCAGTGAAGCGCTCAGCAACACCGGGAAGCTGAGGATACCGAGCACAGCGGTGATGAAGATCGCCCATATCGTCAGCGGCATCCGGGTCATCTTCATGCCCTTGGTGCGCAGGTTCAGGATGGTGACCACGTAGTTGAGACCTCCCATCAGTGCGCTCGCGATGAAGAGCACCATGCTCACCAGCCACAGCGTCATGCCCGCACCGGAACCGGGTATCGCCTGTGGCAATGCGCTCAACGGTGGGTACACCGTCCAACCGGCCGAAGCAGGGCCACCCTCCACGAACAGCGAGATCAGCATCACCAAACTGCTCATGAAGAAGAACCAGTACGAGAGCATGTTGATGAAGCCCGAGGCCATATCGCGAGCACCGAGCTGTAGCGGGATCAGGAAATTCGCAAAGGTGCCGGAGAGCCCCCCCGTGAGCACGAAGAACACCATGATGGTGCCGTGGATCGTGACCAACGCGAGGTACATGTTCGGATCGAGCACCCCGCCCGGGGCCCACTTGTCGCCCAGGAAGAAGTTGGTGAAGGCGAAGCCCTCGTGGGGCCAGGCCAGTTGGAGGCGGAAGATCACGGACATGATCACCGCGACCCACGCCATGACGATGGCGGTGACCAGGAACTGCTTCCCGATCATCTTATGGTCCTGCGAGAAGACGTACTTCGAAACGAAGCTCTCCTCGTGGTGGTGGTGCGCCTCGTGCGCGTGTTCGTCCGTATGTGCGGTGATGGCACCCATGGTCAACAGGTCCTAGTTCGGTTCATTGTTCGGTACGGCCGCCTGCTCGTTGGTACCCACCACAGCGACCGTGTCGGCTGGTGTGGTAGCGGGCGGTGTTGCCGGAGGTTGGAAGGGCTTCTTCTCCTGCTCGGTCAACCAGTTGTCATAATCGGCGGCCTCATCCACCAGCAGCGGCATCTGCATGTTGTAGTGCGAAGCGCCGCAGATCTTGTTGCACATCAAGATGAAATCGAAGGTCTGGTCGTGCATCACGTGCGTCCGCATGCTGTCGCTGGTGATCGTGGGCACCATGGCGATCACGGTGGTCATGCCGGGAACGGCGTTCATCTGGGCACGCAGGTGGGGGATCCAGACGCTGTGCAGAACGTCCTGGGCACGGATCAGCAGGTTCACTTCCTTATGCACGGGCAGATGGAAGTCCTTGGTCACGATGTCATCGGCGCCATGAAGATACAGGCTCGCAGCGCCCTTTTCGGCGATGTCCAGCTCCATCACCGTGCGCAGGTTCACGAGGCGTGCGCTGGTACGGCGCAGGCGCTCGGTATGGGCATGCAGTTCATCCGCCTTGTCGTCGGGCAGCACTGCGTGTTCCAATGTGCTGTCCTCCTCGGCGATCTGCGCGGCCAGTTCGGTCAGACGTGCTGCAACGCTCTCCGGTGTTACGATACCAAGCGGGTTGCTGCCGTTGATCAGGCGGAAGTCCGAGGCGCCCAGCACCCCATCGGTACCCGGATAGCGGGCGGTCCAGTCGAACTGCTTCGCGTAGATCTCGACCTGAAGGGCATCCGCGGATGCGGGGGCCGTGATGCGGTTCCAGGAGTTGAGGCCGTAGATGATGATCACCGCCAGCACCGCTGCGGGCACCACCGTCCAGATCAGCTCGAGTTTGTTGTTGTGCGGCTGCCAGAACGCCCGGCGGTCCTTGTTGTAGACATACTTCCCAGCGAAGTAGAACAGCAGGATGTTCGTTGGAACGAACGCGATGAGGAGGATCCACCAGTTGAAGTCCATCAACCAATCCGTCTCGGCCCCATGCACGCTGGCGGCCAGCGGCAGCATCTTGTCGTGGTAGGCCAGCACCAACCAGAGGAAGAAGCCGAAGTAGGCGATGCAGAACAGCCACATCAACCGGGCGTTCATCCGGTTGTCCGCCGGGGAGATATCCTCCTCGCGTTTGCCACGCAGACGTGAGGTGAGCTCATAGACGCGGGCCAGCTGGGCCACCGCGAGGATGCCCAGGACCACCACGCACAGGATCAACAACTTCGTCATCGGACGTTCAAGGGTTCGATCCGCCGTGCGGCGGACGCTGGGGTTCGTGTAAGGCGTGTCAGCAGCACGGGGCGCGGCCTCAGAACAGGGAGCAGGCCAACGCCCGCCACGAGTCCGGCGACGATCACGATGAGGGGAAGCAGGGCGCTCATGACGATCAGATCTGGTGGTGCACGCTCTCGTCCAGGTACGGGTGGTTCACCGGGGTGAGCGGTGCCTTGGTGAGCGTGTTCAATACCGTGTAGATGAAGAGGCCGAGGAAGGCAAGGAACATGCCCACCTCCAACAGGCCGGGACCGTGGAAGTGTTCGCCCAACGCACCAGGCATCACCATCATGTTCACATCGAGCCAGTGCCCGATGAAGATCACCGAGCCCACACCGATGAGGAAACGGGGATTCCGCTTGGCGTCACGGCTCATCAGCATGACCATCGGGATGGCGAAGTTGATGAAGAAGACCGTCCACATCAGGATCGGATGTCCGTTGATGCGCTCCTGGAAGTAGGTGACCTCCTCCGGGATGTTGCTGTACCAGATCAACATGAACTGGCTGAAGTAAAGGTAGGTCCACAGGAAGCTGACGGCGAACACCCATTTGCCCATGTCGTGGATGTGGCTGTTGTTCACCTGGGGCAGGTAGCCCTTGCGTTTCAGGTACAACACCAGGATCACCGCGGTGATCATCGCGCTCACCCACATGCCCGCGAAGGTGTACCAGCCGAACAACGTGCTGAACCAGTGCGCATCGATGCTCATGATCCAATCCCACGCCAGCATGCTGCTGAACACCGCGAAGAACACCAGGAACAGCGCGCCGCGTCGGTAGTTCAAGAGGTGGCGCTTCACGAGCGTTTCGCCGCTCAACTGGTCCATCTGCAGGCTCTGTTTGCGGAACCAGCGGGCGAACAGGATGAAGGTGACCAGGTAGGCGATCGTGCGGCCCCAGAAGAAAGGCTGGTTCAGGAAGGCGGTCTTGCCTGCCATGATCTCGTCGTAGTTCGGGTTGGCGACAGCTCCAGCGTCAGTTGCCTCAGCCGGCTTTGCATCATGTCCCTCCCCCACCACATACTCGGAATAAAGCGTCTCATCCATCCAGTGATAGATATGATGCGCTTTGAAGGTGCCTGCAGCGAGCACGATCACCACCACGATGGCACCGATGGGCAGGTAACCGATCAAGCCCTCGTACACACGCTTCACCATCACGGTCCACGCGGTCTCCGTGGCGTACTGCAAGGCATAGAAGAACAAGGCACCCAAGGCGATGCCGAAGAAGAAGAAGCCGTTCACGAGCAGGCTGGACCATGTGCGCTGGCCGAGGTGTCCCGCCTCCTCGGCATCGCCCTTGGCGGCGAAGAAGCCGATGGCCATGACCACGATACCCAGCACGATCAACGCTGTGCTGAGTGTCCGGGCCCGCTTGCTGAAAGTGAAGTTCATCGCTGCTGTTCCGTTATCGTACTGGTCAATTCGTGGCTGTGGTGCTGTCCACAGCGGCCGTCTCGTTGCGCGACATCCTGCCGCCGTTCTGCAGGTACTTCACGTACTGCACCACGAGCCAGCGCTCCTCCTGGTTCAACTGGGAGGCATGCGAACCCATGGCCACGTTCCTGCCGTAGGTCAACGAGTGGAAGATCTTCCCTTCGGGCAGGTCCTTCAGTTGCGCGCCATCGTAAGGCGGTGGCGGGGGATAGTTCCCGTTGGTCACCACGCTGCCATCGCCCTGGCCTTTCTCGCCGTGGCAATGCTGGCAGAACTTGGTGAAGATCACCTTGCCCTGCTCCACAGTGGCTTCGGTCATCGCGATGGGACTATGCACTTCCAGACCGGCGCGCTCGTAATCATCGGGCGTGTTCTTGTAAGGGTAGGGCATGTTGAACAGCGCCTTGGCCGGATCCTTCGAGAACGGAATGGTACCGACCACGGGCAGCCGTGCGCTCTGGCGGTTCCGCTCGGAGACGGCCAGCGAATCGCCGAACATGTAGGGGTCCTGGCCGTAGTCCACATAGGCCTCGATGGCCGGACTGCGGTACATGTCGGGCATGTACTCCACGCCGGGGCTATTGGGGTCGCCACCGCAGGAGGCCATCAAAACCACCACCGCGCCGAGGGCGCTGAGGGCGAGGCCGGAGGTGTGCGTGCGCTTGCTCATGGTGTGCTCAGTACTGGCGTTCGTTGATCTCGAACACCGGGGTGGTGCGCATCAATCCGGTGATCGCCTCGGCGGTATGGCCGTGATTGTCACTGGTGCGCACTTCGATGATGAACTTGTCGTCCGTGGTGCGCGGGTCCGGGTTGCGGGCCGGCATGCCGGGCAGCGTCTTGTTGCGGATCATGTAGGTGATCGCCATGCCGTGCGCGGCGCATAGCACCGTGAATTCGAAGATCACCGGAATGAAGGCCGGGATGTTCTGGTAGAGGTGGAAGCTGGGTTTGCCACCGATGTTCATCGGCCAGTCCCAGATCATGAAGTAGGTGATGCCCAGCACCGCCAGCGAGGTGCCGCCGATGCCGTACATGAACGCGGCGATACCCAGACGCGTGCGCTTGATACCGATGATGGGGTCCAAGCCGTGCACCGGGAAGGGAGAGAACACGTCCTTCACTTTCACACCGCTGGACACCAGCTTGCGCGCGCCGTCCTTCAGCTGCTCGGGATCCTCGTAAACGGCGTAGATGACCTTGTTCGCCATGGTGCTCAATGGTGGTGGTGGTGAGCGGCTTCCTTCTTGTAACTCTCGCCGCTCAGCTTCAGGATGG
>JBDTNF010000102.1:0-5588 GCA_039933875.1 Flavobacteriales bacterium
CATCGGCCAGCACGCGGAACATGCGGCTCTCGAGGAACAGCCCCGTGGCCATCACCTCCGGGATGTGGGTCTCCTTCATCCACACCAGCCATTCGCGCTCCACGTCCAGGTCGATGTTGATCGTGACGTTGTAGAGGATCATGGGTCGAGCGTGGGCGGTTTTGCGTCCGGCGGCGCCTCGAGCTTGTCGCCGCGCAATCTGCGGTAGCGTTCGCGTGCTTCGGGAACAAAGATGCTTCCCGTCTGTTCGAAAAGGAGCTTCTCGTAATAGGCTTTCGCCTTCTCGGGGTCCTTCAGCATATCCTCGTACAGCTTGCCCAGGTCGAACAGCGCATTGTCCACGAGGATATCGAGCGGATACAGTTCCAGCACCTTCTCGAGGTAGGTGGCCGACTCGGCATAGCGGTGTCGTGCGTAGGCGATGCGGAAGCGTTCGTACAACACGTCATCGCCCAAGCTGTGCATGGGGAAGGCGATGTCGAGCGAATCGAGCACAACCAGGGACTCGTCATACCGGTGTTGCACGCGCAACAGCTCGGCCCGGGCGAAATAGCTCAAGGGGACCATGTTGCTGTCCACACCCAGGTTGTCGGTGATGCGCAACGAAAGTTCCATCGCGTCGTTGGCGATGAGCTTGCTGGTGCTTGCCTTCAGGACATCCAGTTGTGCCTGGGCCCAGAGGAAGTCGCCGGAATAGAACGACACGCGTGCATTGCGCAGCCGTGCCTCGTGCCCCATCACGTCGTACTTGAAATCGAGGTCCACCTGCGAATAAAGCAGTGATGCCTCCCAGATATTCCCGGAGAGGAGGTAGACATCGCCGAGATCCAGTTTCAGCTGGGCCTGTGCCCTGGGTTCGATGGCTGGCAGGTCCAGCCCTTCGCTCAACAGGGCGATGGCTTCCTCGTGCTGGTTGAGGAAGTAGGCCTTCAGGTGCGCGCGGTCGCGAAGCAGGTCCAGCGTGGTTTTGTTCAACCCGAGCTCACTCAGTGTATTGGCCATGCGCTGGTCCAGGTCGTTCAGGTCGAGCAGCGCGGGTTCGGCTTGTTCGGTCAGTTCGGCGTAGCGTGTCTGCACCGCACCGATGCGAGCGAGCAGGTAATTGGCATCGCTGCGGCCCAGGCCGATGACGTACTCGTAGCATTTGAAGGCCGTGCCGTGGTCCTTGTTCGATTCAGCGATGCGCGCCAGTTCCATCAGCCGGATGCCGCCTTCCTCGAAGCGTTTGTCCATGGCCTTGCTCTGCACGAAGGCGGCGGTGAGGTCCTTCTGCTGGATGTACATCCAGATGAGCAGTTCCTGGAAGATCGTGCGCTGCGGGTCGCGCTGGATACGGCGCAGTAGCTCGGTGCGCAAGGTCTCCGTCCGGTTGTCGGCCACGCTGAAGTCCATGTAGCGGGAGAGGGCGTTTTGCACCGCCTGGATGTAGGCTTCGTTGTCGGTGAGCACATCCATGTAGGCGTTCACCATGCGCGGCACATCGCCCTTCTCAGCATAGAGGTTGGCGATCTCGAAGTGGAAGGCGATCTCGCCCTTGAGCAGCTTCTGGCCGCGCTCGTATGCCTCCAGCGCGAGGTCCGATTCACCGACGCGGATGAACGCACTGGCCACCTGCCGCACGCTGGCCTGGTCGGGCCGCATCTGCTTCATGCCCTTCTCGTATTCCTTCGCGGCTTTCTCGTCCTCGCCTTCCTTGCGATAGAGGCTGCCCATATCGATCGGATAGCGCGGGTCGCCGTTGTAGCGGCGCATCTGCTCCTTCACCAGTTTCATGGCGGCCTCGGTGTTGTTCATGCTCACGTGGCACTTGAACAACTGCTCGTAGTAGTACTCGGTGGGCTGCTGGCGGTAGAGTTTCTCGTAGTAAAGGATGGCCCGCTCATACTCGCCCTGCTGGAAATACTGGGCGGCCAGCTGCTCGTCGGTGCCGGGCTGCGCGGACGCGCGCGGTACGAGAGCCGTGAGCAGGATCAGCAGGGATGCGAGGCGGCGGATCACGGCATCATCGGTTTCGGGGTGAGCAGCGTGTCGACTTGGGCTACGTTCTCCCAGGTCCGTTGGACGATGCGGTAGTTATCGATTACACCGAGCACGCTGGTCTCCAGCAATGACCACGCCGTGCGTTCCCTGTTCATCGCAATGCGACCTTTGGGAGGTTCCATGGCCCCGTTCTGGAGGTCGAGACGCAGCGCGCGCAACCGTTCGGCGGTGGTACCCAGATCGTTCAACACGCGCTCGTGGTCCCGGCCCATGTCGGCAGCCGTGCGCAAGGCGAGGAACTGGTTGCCCAGAACATCCGCTGCGGCGCGATCCAAGGTGTCCTTGAAGCGGGCCTCGAACAGCGGACGTTGCACCTGGAACATGGAGTCGGTGCGCTGGTAGCGGGTGCGGTCCAGTTCGTTGAGGGTGAGCATGGCGGCATCCACGGTGGTGATCAGACTGTCCACGGTGCGCAGTTGGGCGGGATCGGCCGGTGTGCGACAACCCTGGAAGAGGCCGTTCATTGCCAACGCCGTGATGCTCGCCAACAGTATGCCCCGGTTCATTTGGTGATCATGGCGAAGCCCGTATAGGGTTGCAGCGCCTTGGGTATGCGGATGCCTTCGGGCGTCTGGTTGTTCTCCAGCAGCGCGGCCACGATGCGGGCGAGGGCCAGCGCGCTGCCGTTCAGTGTGTGTGCCAGCCGGTTCTTCTTCTCCTCCTTGAATTTCAATTTCAACCGGTTGCTCTGGAAGGTCTCGAAGTTGCTGATGGAACTCACCTCCAACCAACGCTTCTGGGCACCAGCATAGACCTCCATATCGTAGGTCATCGCACTGCTGAAGCCCATGTCGCCGCCGCAGAGCAGCAATTGGCGATAGGGGAGTTCCAGCGCGCGCAACAGGCCTTTGACGTGCTCCACCATTTCCTC
The DNA here is from genome assembly GCA_039933875.1 of Flavobacteriales bacterium. Taxonomy (GTDB): domain Bacteria; phylum Bacteroidota; class Bacteroidia; order Flavobacteriales_F; family PHOS-HE28; genus PHOS-HE28. The sequence continues at coordinate 2,912 of JBDTNF010000102.1, forward strand.
GAGCACGGTGTAGCTCTTGTCCGGATGTTCGATCCGCACGATCTCCACTTTGTCGAATTGGTGTACCCGGTTCAAGCCACGCACGTGGGCGCCATAGCTCCCCGCCTCGCGGCGGAAGCACGGCGTGTAGCCCACCATCTTGATCGGCAGTTTCGCCGCGTCCACGGTCTCGTCACGATACAAGTTCGTGATGGGCACTTCCGCCGTGGGGATCAGGTAGAGCCCGTCGGCGGTGGCGTGGTACATCTGGCCTTCTTTGTCGGGCAACTGGCCCGTGGCGAACGCGCTCTCAGCATTCACCATGTGCGGTGGGATGATCTCGCGGTAGCCCGCTGCGATGGCCTGGTCGAGGAAGAAGCTGATCAAAGCCCGTTGCAGTTTGGCGCCCTGTCCGCTGTACACGGGAAAGCCCGCGCCGGTCAGTTTCACGCCGAGGTCCATGTGCAGGAGGTCGTATTCCTCGCCCAACTCCCAGTGCGGCTTGGCGTTGTCGGGCAGCGTTGGCATGTCGCCGCCGACGATCACCGTCACGTTCTCTTCCGGCGTGCGACCCGGCGGCACCTTCGCATTGGGCGCGTTCGGGATGGTGCAGAGGTGATCGTGCAAGGCCTTCTCTGCGGCCTCCAGTTTCTCCTTCAGTTGCTGGGCAGCGGCTTTCAGGTCGGTGGTGCGTGCCCGTGCGGCTTCGGCTTCCTCCTTCTTGCCGCCCTTCATCAGGTCGCCGATGGTTCGGCTCAGGTTGTTGAGGTCGGCCAGGCGGGCGTCCAATTCACTTTGGGTGTTGCGCCGCACCTCGTCGAGGTCGAGGGCGCGGTCCAGCAGGGCCTTGGCATCGATGTTCCGCTTGGCCAGGCGTTGTTCGGCCTCGTCACGGTGCTCTCTCAGGTACGGCAACTCCAGCATGTACGGCGGTTTTCGTCGGTGCGCAAAGGTAGCCGGTGGGGTGCAGCCGGGCTTGAACGAAGAAGCCCCCGACCGGGGGCTCCTCCAGGAAGGGTCTGTCGAGCTACTGTTTCACGAACCGAGCCGTGCCTAGTGATAGGTTCTGCGCATCGAGGATCCGCACCACGTATGTGCCGCTGGGCAAGCCTGCAATGTCCATGGCGGGTGGACGTGCTTGTGTGCGCATCACTACACGGCCCAATGCATCATGCACAACGAAAGTAGCTGCTGCCGTCGGCAAGCCTTGCAAGGTGATGCTGGTGGTGGCCGGGTTGGGCGCAACAGAGAACACACTACGCGACCCATGTTGGGCAATGCCTGTTGGCGTGCTGCAATTTGTCGTGGCATCGCCACCGATCCACTGCGCGACTTGTATGATGGTGTCGCCCTCGATGATGTTGAAGCCACCGCAGATGTAAAGGCTATCACGCCAAACGGTCATGTCAAGGATCGTTGTAAAGGGTGCGGGACCATGCTGAAGTGACTCGATCAATCCGCACCACTGGTGCCCGTTCCATTTGGCAAGGCTTTCTACCGGAACATCGCCGGCCTGCCTGAAAAGGCCGCTGACATAAAGTTCATTGTGGAACCATTCGATGTCCAGCGCAGCGCCGCTTGATGGAGCGGCAGGATAGACCAAACCACCACCCAGGTCCAATTCTGTCCATCGAAGGCCGCGATCATATTGCCCGGTCCGCCCTGGCTTTCGCGGAAAGCACCGGCCACGTATAGCGTGTCGTTACGGATGCTCACCTCCTTGATCCCAGCTATCGTGTTCCAGCCAGGCACATGCTCCCAACTGGTACCGTTGAACCGGGCGAGAGACAGGGAGCCGCTCGTAAGGGGGTCCTTGAAAAGGCCGGTCATGTAAGTCATCCCTTGATAGTCGAAAACACAACCGACATAATTCCCACTGTATTCCGGGATCTGCTGGAACGGTTCCCAAATGTGGAAAGCCGATCCATCGCAACGGAACACACAACTCTCAGGGTAACCACAAAGTGATCCAAGGTATCCAGTGGCGTAAAGTGTGCCTTGAGGTTCCTTAGGGACCAAGGTCGAAATGCCGCTGGCGAATGAATTGATGCATTCCAAGGCCTCCCAGTATTGCGTGTCCTGATTCAGACGGGCCAAGCCCCAGTTGGTTTCCGAGCCCACGTCGAAGCCCCAGCCACCGCAGGCATAGAGGTCGCCCTGATAGCGGAGGAACCAATGTGTAAGTCCCTCACCAGGAGCAATGCGATGAGCGAGACTGTCCCAGCGCGTTCCGTTCCACGCCGCAATGCCATAAACAAGGACTGTGTCCACTTCGTTCTTGTAGTGCTGGAACTCTCCGCCCGCGAGCAAGTGGTCCACCATGCTATCGCCGAAGAGGGTTCCCACTTCTCCTCCAATAGGCCCCTTGCCCATAGCCTTCCAATGCTGTGCGTTAGACATAAGCTGAAATAACACAGCACCGATTGCGAGTAGATGTCTCATGGCCTCATCACTTTGGCAATGTGCATTTTCCCGGTACCATCCACCGCTTGAAGAACATACATTCCTGTTGCATTGGCGCCGAGATCAATGGCAACAGATGCTCCCGTTGTAGAATGAGCACCCACTCTCCGCCCTATCGCATCGATAATGGACAAGTCCCATATCCCGGCGACCGGGAAGCGCACCACCCACTGAGTTCCATCTCCGATGGGTGTCACGATATGATGGCAATTTCTACCGGGAAGATAGTAGGTCT
>JBDTNF010000103.1:0-28803 GCA_039933875.1 Flavobacteriales bacterium
TGTGGCCCGGGGTGTCGATCACGTTGATCTTCACACCCTTGTAGCGCACGCTCACGTTCTTGCTCAGGATGGTGATGCCGCGCTCGCGCTCCAGATCGTTGTTGTCCAGCAGCAGCTCGGCCGTCTCCTGGTTCTCCCGGAAGAGCTGGCATTGGTGCAGGATACGGTCGACCAGGGTGGTCTTGCCGTGATCGACGTGGGCGATGATGGCGATGTTGCGGAGTTCGGTCATTGGGGCGTCTTGAAAAGGCGCGCAAAGGTAGGGTTTCTCCCCGAGGCAGGAGTATAAGCGAGTGCACCGCTATCTTCGCGGCCGACCGGCCCCGTAGTTCAATTGGATAGAATGACAGATTCCGGTTCTGTTGGTTGGGGGTTCGAATCCCTCCGGGGTCACTGAAAGGGGCGGCACACGTGTCGCCCCTGGCCTTTTCCAATGCGCATTGATAAATTCCTTTGGTGCGTGCGGCTTTTCAAAACGCGCAGCGTCGCCACAGATGCCATCCGGCGTGAGCAGGTGATGCTGGGTGGCCGCCTGGTGAAGCCCTCGGCGGAAGTGAAGGTGGGCGATATGTTCGCGCTGCGCGAACCGCCGGTATGGCGCAGCTGGGTCATCAATGCATTGCCCACAACGCGTGTTGGCGCGAAGCTCGTGCCGGGACTCATGGCCGAGCGCACGTCGTTCGCCGACCTGGAGAAATTGGAGATCGCCCGCCTGGCGAAGAAGCAGGAACGCGACCCGGGCGAAGGCCGCCCCACCAAGCGTGAGCGGCGGGACCTCGACCGGTTCCAAGCGAACTGAACCGCCTGTCACCCCGATTAACACTTCTTCGCTTTCATTAACACCCCCTCCCCCGGGGTGCGTGGATAGCTTCACGCCATTGATCAAAATCCATCCTGCCATGATCACCGCACCACTCCTCCTCATCACGCTGGCGTCCGTGTTCCAAAGCAGTTCGCCCCAACAGGCGCCCACTCCCCAAACACCGCCCGAGCGCAAAGTGCGCATCGAGATCGTGACCACCGAGAACGGAGAGACCAAACGCGTGACGCGTGAGTTCGATGCCAACGACGAAGCTCAGCTACGCGACGTGCTGCGAGAGCTCGGCGTGCTGGACCATATGCGTGTGGATGCCGACGGTGACAATGTGACCATCGACATCCGTCGTTTCAGCGATGATGCCGATGACACCGACATGGCGCTCACCATCGCACCGATCGCGCCGCTCTCGCCTTTGTCACCCATGGCTCCCTTTCCGCCGTGCGAAAAGCACGCCTTCCTGGGTGTGGTGACCAACGAGTTGAACGATGAACTGCGCGCGAAAGCGAAGAGCGCCTTGAAGGAAGGTGCCTATGTGGTGGAGGTGAACGAGGACACACCCGCCGCTAAAGCGGGACTGAAGGCCGGTGACATCATCACCGCTGTGGATGGCGACGCGGTGAGCGGGCCCGACGAACTCTCCGAAGCGATCCGCGAACACGAGGCCGGCGACAAGGTGAAGATCGGCTACGAACGCGATGGGAAGAAGAACACTGCCACCGCAGAACTCGAAGAGCGATCGGACATGGATGGGTTCGCCTATGCCTACAACTTCGACCCGGAGCATGGTAGCGAGGGATGGGACTGGGACAGCTACTATGGCGACACGCCGGGCGCTTCGGAGACGCGCGCGTTCCTGGGTGTCTCACCCGCCGATGGCGACGATGATGGCAGCGGTGCCGCGATCGGCGATGTGACCGAAGGCAGTGCTGCCGCTACCATGGGCATCCATGAAGGCGATGTGATCCGCAGCGTGAACGGCACCACCACGCCGGACTTCAGCACGCTATCAAAAACGATCCGAGCCATGAAGCCCGGCGATGCCGTGAGCGTGGTGTTGGCTCGCAACGGCAATGCGATGACCCTTACCGGAACCCTCGGCGAGACCGAGGACATGGTGCGCACCTTCAGCATGAACGGCATGCCGGGCACATACCAGTTCAACATGGAAGGCTTGGGCCCGCAGGAGCAGGACGAGCTTCGCCGTGAGATGGACGACCTGCGTCGCGAAATGGATGAGTTGCGCCGTGAGTTCGGCAAGGATATGCGCAGCGAGATGCATGTGACCATCGAGAGCCGCTCGCTCACCGCCGAAGAGAAGGCACTGCTCGCGGGCAAGGGCGTCACCGGCTTGGACAACGAACTCCAACTCGGTGACATGCGCGCCTTCCCCAATCCGAGCAATGGCTTCTTCCGCGTTCAGTTCGATATCCCCGAGCGCGGCGACCTCGCCGTGGATGTGCACGATGCCGGCGGCGAGAAGGTCTACCAGGAACGCATCATCGGATCCAAAGGCCGGTATGAGCGCACGCTGGACCTGACCGACAAGGCGACGGGCACCTATTTCCTCGTGATCACACAAGGTGGCAAAACGGCCACCCGCAAGTTGGTGAAAGAGTAGAGGGCCCTACCATACCTCTACGCGAACGACCCCGGTCATCAAGGACCGGGGTTGTTGCGTTGATGGGATGCAGTTGCGGTAACATCAGCAACGAGACGACGCGGCCGAGGAGCGTATCGCATTGCACGGAATGGGGTCGAAATTCCACACTTCGTCGGCATTCATGGTCGGCATGCGTTCATGGCTCGTCGCGCTTGAACCCAATGCCCGCGCGGATACCAACGCAGAATGCCCTTCCGGCATGATCGATCGGCGCATGATCCGTAAGGCGCTTCTTGTAATACCGAAAGCCATGAAAACCTTGACCACCCCCGACAGCATCCAGACGCTCGCACCGATGCGTTACACGGACAGCGAACTCCAGGAATTCCTCAGCGTTATCCAGGGCAAGCTCAACCGGGCGCGCCAGGAATTCGCCGGCATCATCTCCATGCTGATGGACGCCGACAACGGTGACCGAAGCGCCGCCAAAGGCATGATGGAAGCGAACGTCGAATTCAATGAGCGCGAAGAACTCGCCGGGGTCGCGCAACGTTTGGAGAAATTCATCGGACAGCTTGAGGCGGCTGAACACCGCGTGCGCACAAAGACCTACGGAGTCTGCATCGTCACCGGCAAATTGATCCCGAAGGAGCGCCTGCTGCTTGTGCCGCACACCACGCAATGCGTTGAGGCGAAGGAAGGGTCGGCGCGGATGCGTGCCTGATCCCGTCACGCAGATCGATGGCAAGCATCGTTTCTTGTCGCCGTATATTCTTTTGTGGCAATGCGCAACGGCCATCAAGGTCGCTCCGCACAACGCCGCCCCCCTACAAGCTCACATGGTCATCACTGGCCCCACGGTGGGCTCGCGCCATGCCGAACATCCGGGTGCGCTCCGGCTCATACAGCAAGTGGCCCAGCGTAAAGCCCAGTGCCGCTGCCAGTAGCAGGCCCTCTCGTTCATTGAGCGTGGTCCTGCCCTTTTCAATGGAGCGTAGGTCCCCTACCGGCAGGCCGATCGCTTCGGCCAAGTGCATGCGGCTCCATGCCCGTTCTGTGCGCATCGCTTGGATGCGCTCGCCGATCTCCGCGTCCGTTCGTCGTGTCATACTGCGAAAGTGCATGGCGGTCCCTGCCCCCACAATACCCAATTCCCGGTATTTTTCGGGGGTTCCATAGGCGCAGGGTGCGCTTGCAACTTGCCTTCTGCGACTGTTGCGCGTCAGAAATACACCGCCAGTCCGGAGCGCAGCATGAACCTGTGCAGGTGCACGCTGCGCGGCGCGATGGTGAGCGTGGTGCCCTGCACGGTGCTATACGTGCTGCCATCCGCGTTGAATGGCGTGGCGAAGACGGCGCCGAGGTCCCAGAAAAGTGCGACGCGACGACCGAAGTGCAGCTCGGGGCGCAGCCAGAGCATCGCGCTGATGCCATGCCCCTTGTTGTGACCGAGTACCTCCATGTCATCGTGCGTGGCGTACGTGTAGAAAGTCCGGCCTGAATAGTTCATCGCATTGGCCTGGCCATTGGCCACGGCGTAGCGCTGCTCGGAGAAATGCATGTAGGATAGTCCCCCACCCACTTGCACCGTCATGCCCACCTTGTGCCGGCGCGGGAAGTGCCAGGGTTCGTAGGCCGCCGTGACGCCCACGGAGGTGAAGCGCTGATCGAGGCCCATGCGTTCGCCGTAGACGGTCAACTCGGTATTGCTGCTGTGGCTGGTGCTGCGCATGTGGATCGCATCGGTGTAAACCCGGGTGGTGCCCAGGCTGATCCCGAAGAGCCAGGTGGGTGTGCGGCGTAGCACATACTCGCCACCGATCGTGGGCGTGCCGAGGCTGCGGGCCTCGCACGTGAGGCTTTCGCCATACCAGAGGGAGTTGCGCGGCAGGAGAAGGGTGCTGGCGAGTCCGATCTGGTGTCGCAGCCCTGGTGGGATGGCCACCGATGCCGTGGTATCGACGTATTGCGCGTGCGCTGTCGAGAGCAGCAGCAGGGGAAGCAGGCCCAGGTGGCGGCGGTCCATTGGTCTTGTGCCAAGGTAGGGGGAGGTCAGGTGGCATGCGCAGGAAATGCGAATGCGTCTGGCTCTCGGCCTGCCTCCTACCCCTGCCCTGTGCCCGCTGTAACCTTTACCTTCCTTCTGCGACTTATGCTGTAGCGACACCAAGCACCGTGAGCACCGACAAGCGAGCAGCGTTCATGCAGGCCTACCAGGCTTGCCACGCCCCCTTCGTGCGCTACTGCTCGGCGTTGGCCTACGGCAAGATGGACGCTCAGGACCTTGTGCAGGATGTGCTGCTCAGTGCTTTCCAGCGGTTCGAGACCATCGAGAAGAAGAACGACCTGCTGCACTACCTGGTGCGCGCGGCGCGCTACCGGGCCATAAGCGTATGGCGGCTGCAGCGGCGCAACGAGGCCCTGTGCGAAAAACAGGTCGGCCGTCTGAAGGACCGCGGCGCCACGGCCGAGATGCTCGTGGACGTGCGGATCGTGTACGATGCGCTGCACAAGCTACCCGCCTCCCAGCGCGAAGCACTGATCCTTTTCGAGGTGAGCGGCCTGAGCATGGCGGAGATCGCCGTGATCCAGGGCTGTAGCGAGGGCGCTGTGAAGACCAACGTGAGCCGCGGCCGCGCGAAAGTGCGGGCGTTGCTGGAGGGACGCTCGCGCAGCGGCGGTCCCGAAGTGCTCCATGCCTTAAAGACCCTGATGCTATGACCCGCCCCACCGAACTGGACCCCACCTTCGACGTGCTGCGCGAGCTGCCCGTGGAGGTCACCGTGGAGCAGGTGGGCACCATGGTCGCCACGTTCACGCTGGCGCCGCCCGCCGCATCATGGCTCAGCCACATCAACCTCAACTCCATCCTCATGACATCCGCAGGAGCCCTCATCATCGCCGGAACGGTGTACCTCTTCAGCCCGAACGACCAGCAACCCTCGGTGCGCGCGCAAGTGCCTCCAACGCCCCCTGCGGTGGAGATGGCCGCAACGCCACCCGCGGCCCCGGGCCTTCCACCTGCGAACGAGGCCATGGTGCCGATCGCACCGATCCCGGTTATCGAAACGACGATACCGGACAGGGAGGAAGTGGCGGCCGTCCCCGAAATGCCAGAGGCCGCGCTCCCGCAGGCTACACCACCTACGGCACCGGCGCCGGTCATCGCCGCCTTCGCGCCGCCGCCGGGCATCGCGCCCCTGCAGTTCGTTCCACTATCGGGCGATGAAGGCATCGCGGCGAACGGCTCCACCAAGGAGTTCGACCTCACCGGGTTCACCTCCGTGAAGGTGCTGGGCGCGATGGACGTGATCCTGGAGCAGGGCGATTTCGCCGTCATGGGAGAAGGACCATCGGTGGATCGGCTCGAGATCACCGTGAAGGACAAGACGCTGGTGATCACCACGAAGAACAAGGACGGGCAGCAGGGCTGCATCAGCGGCGAGTCGGTGACGGTGCGCGTGAAGCTGCCCACGTTGGAAGGGATCGAACTCACCGGTTCGGGCGACGTGGTGATCGGTGAGTTCACCCACACCGGCGACATGGACCTGGGCCTGCGCGGCTCCGGCGACATCCACTTCGCCGCGTTCCGGGGCTTGGCCAACCTATCCATCGCGCTCGACGGCTCGGGCGATATCGTTGGCGAAAGGCTCGAAGTCTCCGGGAAGACGAAGATCAATGTCGCCGGTAGTGGCGACATGCGCATCGCAGGGCGCACCGATCAGATCGACGTGAAGGTCGTAGGCTCGGGCGATGTGGACGCCAGCGAGCTTGAAGCCCGTGCGTGCGACGCTCAGGTGGTCGGTTCGGGTAGCGTCAACGTGAACTGCAACGGATCGTTCAGCGGCCACGCAACAGGCTCCGGCGCGGTCAACAACACCGGGAACGCGGGTGGGGGCGGTAGCAACGGCGAAGGAAGTCACAGCAACTGAGGGGTTGATGTCATCGCCGCCGACCGAACCACTGCGCGTTCCCGGGTTCGCGCTCGGAGGAGTTCAAGGAGCGGTGGCATGCGCAACAAGGCGATCGGTTGCTCATTCAATGAACGCAAGTGCGACCGAAGCAGCGAACAAGAACCTTGCTCAACCCGCTGGTCGCAGCCGATCCGACCGCACCCGCCCCAACCCCAACCGTTGATAAAGCAGCCAACCACATGCGCGCCCCGGTCGCTGTACGTTGCGCAACGTGCATCCCCTCTTCGACCAGCGCAGCTTCGATACGCGACGCACACACGGCGGTCCCGGGCTGAACCTCTCGGTACTGCACCAGCTGGACCGCGCGCTGCCGGTGAGCGGCTTCGCGATCAAGTACGTGGTGCAAGGCATCGAGCGCTACACGGTCGCCGGTGCTGGCTACCCGGTGAGCGCCGGCCACTACCTGCTCGCCAACCGCTGCTGCGAAACCCGCGTGCTCATCGACGATGCCCTGCCGGTGAAGGGCCTGTGCATCGAGTTGACCACCGCCCTGCTCGACGACGTGGTGCATGGATGCACACGGCCTGAGGACTTCGCCGATGCGGCCGGCACGAGCTTCTTCACCGGACCGGAATTCCTTGAGGGCATGCACGACGCCCGGCACAGCACCCTGGGTCCGTTGTTGCACCAACTCGCGGCCGACCTCTTCACCGACCCGTCCGATGCACGGTACGCAGGCACCGGGCTTTACTACGCGCTGGCCGAACGCGTAGTGCGCGACCACGAGGCCGTGGTGCCCCGCCTGCGTGCGCTGGGGGCCGTGCGCGCCACAACCCGCAAGGACATCTACCGGCGCGTGCAACGTGCGAAGGCCTTCATGGACGCCGACCTGCACCGGCCCTTATCCGTGGAAGCCATGGCACGCGAGGCCGCGATGGGCACCTATCATTTCTTCCGCGCGTTCCGCAGCATCGAAGGGATGAGCCCCCACCAGTATCGCTTGCAGCGCCGATTTCAGGCCGCGCACGCCATGCTGCTCCAAGGGCATACTTCAGTGCACGATACCGCATTGCTCACCGGCTTCGCCGACATGCCGAGTTTCAGCAAGGCGTTCAGCAAGCACTATGGCCATCCACCCTCTCACCTGTTGGGCGGATCGCGCAGGATTTGACAACCGGCGCGCACCACAGCGCCCCTTGCTTTGTGCGAACCGTACACAAATGCGCCGCACATTTCGCCTGCTCCCCGTCCTCGCCATTGTCTTCCATGGCTTCGGCGCCCGCGCGCAAACGCCCATCGATCCGGCCTTCGCCGCCTTGCTGCAACAGAAGCTCGACAGTTGCCGCAACGTGTACGATGTGCCGGGCATCTCCGCCACCATCCTGCTGCCTGGCGATCGGTATTGGAACGGTGCCACGGGTGTGGCCGACATCTACACGAACGAACCGCTCGACACCGCGCACGTGTTCCAGGCGGCGAGCACCACCAAGCTCTTCACGGCCACCATCATCTTCCAACTCATCGATGAAGGCCTGCTGGCCCTGGACGACACCATCGGGGAATACCTGCCACCGATGACCGACATACCCGGCGACACGCAGCTCCGCTATTTGCTCAACCACCGCAGCGGCCTGGCCGACTACCTGCAGCAACCCGGCGCCTTCAACAACTGGTTCAACTTTCCCGATAGCGTGTGGCCACCTGCACAGGTCATCGGCACCTACCACGCGCCCCCGCAGTTCGCACAGAACGCGGCCTTCTCGTATTCCAACACCAACTTCCTGCTGCTGGGCATGGTGATCGAGGCCGTGACAGGCAACACCTACGCGCAGGAACTGAACGCACGCATCCTGGCGCCGCTCGGTATGGAGGATGCTTACTTCCCGCCGGGACTCCCCATCGCTGGCGCGCTGGTACCGGGTTGGACCTCGTTCTCGCAACCGAACGTCTACGACACGGATGTGACACCTGTGCTGCGCGATTGCTACGCGAGCTTCGGCTTCGCGGCCGGGGCGGTGGTGATCAAGCCGAACGACCTCGCCCGCTTCACGCGCGCCGTGATGACCGGTGCGCTGCTCACACCGGCCTCGCTCACCACCATGCGCACATGCACCAACGTGAACTTCGGCGATGGGTGCAACGGCTACGGCCATGGCGCCATGCGCTATGTGTTCGCGGGCCGCACCTACTATGGCCACGGCGGCGACATCAACGGCTTCACGCAATTGACCATCCACGACCAGCCCGATAGCGTCACCCTCGTGCTCTCGATCAACCGCAACAACGCGCCACGCGGCCCCATTGCCGCCGCGATGCTCGGTGTGGTATTCGAGGGTCTCAGCACCGGCCTTGCCGATGTACGACCGCTCGCTGCCGCGTTCGAACTCTTCCCCGTTCCCGCCACGGATCGCGTCACCCTGCGTTCCGCCGCCCTATCCACCAACGACCGCATCGACCTGTTCGACGCCACCGGCCGCATGGTGCGCAGTGAACGCGCCGCCAGCAACGGCGCGCACGAACTGAATGTGCAGGGCTTGCCACCCGGCGCTTACCAGGTGCGCTGGAGATCCGCGCATGGCACAAGAGAGCGCGATCCTGAGTGCAGTCGAAGGATGATCATCGCGCGCTGAACGTGCGAACTGGGGGCAGGCGGCGGGGGCGTTCAGGGAAGGTTATAGGTTCCCCCCTCTGCTTGCCCTGCCGGCAGATCCCCACACGATCGAAGGCGCTCCAAGAACCTTGATCCACGCAGGGATCGGAACATGATCCGGTCGAAGGGAACGACCGTGCGGTTCTGCTTGCCGCTTGCTCATTCCGTATTGCTCATTCCCACACACTTCGAGATAGGCACCCGAATCGCAGTAACCTTTCCGCCCCTGAGGCGACTATACCACGAGCGATCATGGGAACCGTCCAACGCAGCGCGAAGCATACGCCACATGGCGAGCATAGTCGTTCATGCTGGCGCCTTGCCGTATCGATCGGCGCAGCGGTCATTGTCAGCGCAGCGCACAGTGCCGTGCCCTTCGCCCCGGCCTGCGCCCATGGTGGTTCATCCTCCCTTGCTCCCCTGCTCGTCATCGTGCTGCTTGCTGGCTACACGCAACGGGTTGCAATGAAGATCGCGACACGCGACGATCGGAAGTCTTCCACAGCGTCCCCTCTTGTACGCACCTCATCGGAACGGCCATAGCTCTTGCCCGGCCTGCCCCCGAAGCGACGCATTACTGTGCGAACGCGATCACCAGCATCCACGCTAAAATGAGCATGGTGTAGCTGATCCACAGCCGTCTTAGCGTCCGCCGCTTATCATGGGCCACCGCTTCGCGCAGCATTCTCATATCCACGGTTGTTGCCATGCTCGTTGAACGCTGATCGCGTACCGATCCGTGCGAGTAAGGCCCCTATTACTTGATCGTGGAACCACCGCCCCGATCCCGGTGTGCAAGTGCGGACAAACACCGACGGAAACGACCGCCCTACGCCTCGAACGGGATCGGCATGCTGCTGGCACCACATCCAGCATCCCAACACCTGTTGTCATGCGAGCCCTACTCATCTCCGCGATCGCCGGTGCACTGGCATTGGCCACCGCTCCCAGCCCCGCGCAATCGCTTTTTGACTTCGGCCTGAAAGGAGGCGCCAACATGGACGATCTTGCTACTTCATACGACCACCAGGCGGTGATCGGCGGCCACGCCGGGCTCTTTGTGAGGGTGAAACCACCCGTGGTGCCGGGCTTTCAAGGCGAATTGCTCCTGACCAGTTTGGGTAGCACCGTGACCATTGATGGCCAGACCGCCGACGTGCGTACCCTGGCACTCCAGATCCCCGTGTTCGCCATCCTCTCCATAGGTCCTGCCGAACTGCACGGTGGTGCCTACTACGAGCACTACCTGACCAAGGACCTCGCTACAGAATTGGAGGTGCCGGTCGAAGGCCAGGTCGTTACGCTGGACGACCTGAACGACTCGAGCTACTGACTGTTGGTGGGCGCTGGCTTGCACTTGGGCCATTTCTATGCGGGCCTTCGCTACAACATTGGTATAGAGGATCTGGGCACCGGACCTATTGGGGCGATGCGCAAAACCGCCAATGGCAGGCCTACATCGGCCTCGGCTTGGTGGATCCGAAGTAAGCCGGAACGGGAGCGGTTGTGCGGTGTGGCAACCGATGGCTGTCAACTTTCTCGCCCCTTGCGACCAACCTATTGGAACGCTGACCGATAGCATTCCTGCGCTCGTCGAAATGCCCGCTCACCACACGGAACATCGCCGGATGTCCCCCGTTTCGGCTTGTGTCCCGCACCTTATCCCCCTACGAACCTGAGTAAGGGTCGGAAGGGCGTGGATCCAGACGAACCGAAAACGAACCACACATGGAAAAGCACCTCACCCCACTCAAAGCCGGCCTCATCGCCATGCTCCTCCTGCCAGCGGGCATGGCTTTCGCGGCCACCCCTCCTGTTAGTCATTCATCCGGCCAGGCCGTGCAACTCACCGGCTGGCTGCATGTGGAGGACTATACCATGGAAGACGTGACCGTGCAGGTGGATGTGGATGGTGTGACCCACACCGAGACCGTTACCGAGAACGGTCGCTTCACGGTGACCCTGCCTGCCAATGCGGAAGTGACACTGCGCTTCGAAAAGCCCGGCCACCTCCCCAAAGAAGTGAAAGTGGACACCCGCAACGTGCGTGATGGCGAGTTCGGCCAGCACAAGAAACGCAAGGTGAGTTTCGCCGTGATCATGCAACTGGAGCGTCGCATGGGCGGCCTCACCTATCCCGGTCCGGTCGGCAGCCTCGGCTTTGAGCAGGGCGGCGGCTGCCTCGCCGTAACGCACGACCGCACACTCATCCCGGCCAGCCAGGCACCCATGGTGTTCTGATCCCGGCCGGTGGAACCAGGAAGGGGTCGTGCCTTACCGCACGGCCCCTTCGTGTTCCCGACCGTCCCCAAAAAAGTCCTGCACCGAACCAAAGTCAGCATTCCACTGGCGAGATCGGCGGAAAGCACACGATAAGCGGAGCACCCTATCGCACCACGGTCGTTAGTATTGCCGTGTTCCGCAGGCCGAAGGAAACGGCGGGCGGTCACTGGATGTCCACGCGGTACACATCCATCTCGTTGCGCAGGATCCCTGGTACGTGGAAGCCCCCCGGGTCTTCGATCTCCTCCACCAGGTCGAAAAGCACACAATGCTTGGGCAGACCGGCGAACAGGAGCGTGAAGCATACCGCACGGCCGGGCGGCACCTGCAGCCAGATGGGTGCGAACGGGATGCCTTCGGCATGAAGCAAAGGGCTGCGATGGCCGGTATGTCGGCAGACCAGATAGGTGCTTGGCCATATACGGATGCAGTCGAACGGACCGATGGGCAGGGCACAATGCACGGTTACCTGACCGCGCTCGTCCACCTCCGCGCACAACTCCGTCCGGAGCATCGGAGCGACGCGCTCGATGGGACACGGTGGTGCGGGGGGCGCTTCCACTGCGGTGGTGGAATGAGAAGCTGCGTGGTGCGGCATGCCTGCGATCGAGGATGATAGGGCCCTCAAGTTAGGGGGATCGGGGCAGCGTATTTGCATCTTCCCCCATCGGTTCCACTTGGCACCACACGAAGCCATGACCCAGAAACCAAGAAATCCGACAGCGATCACCGCGCTGCACCAGAAGGAGACGGCATCGAAAAGGCGCTCGATCATCAACGAGTTGAACTTCACTTACAAAAGGCTCCTCCGCTTGTTACCGGGGATCATCAAGCACGTGGACCCCGATCCCGTGGGTGTGGTGCTCACCGAGCAGGATCGGGCGGACCGGGCGATCGCTCAAGGTTTGGAGCACGTGGCGAAGGAGTTGGGGCAGCCGCCTGAACCCTGCGTCTGCGCTGACGCGGATGCCATGGTGGAAGGACTGTACCACGCGGATAGGTCCGCGCCTACACGCGAAGCGCGCGGACCAGCAACGATCCTTGCCCTGAAAGCCCTTCGCGCGTTCTTGATCCGGTTGTGGGGCCGGTTGATCGCCACGTTCGCGCATGAGGAGCGCTCACGACCACTCTCGAAGGTGATGGCCTTGCAGGAACGCGAAGGAGAACTCCACAGGAATCTGGTGACCTTGGGCAACCAGGTGGAGGCAGCCGATCGACCCGGCAGCTGATCAGCCCTCCGGGGTGTGGTCACCCCTTGTGCGAGGCACTGGTTCCCCACGACGGCTCGGGATCGCGTTACTTCACGGCATGCATCAACCTCGGGCCATTCGATCTTTCGCCGCCTGGCGCGGCGCACTGCTACTGCTCAGCCTCTTGCTTACCATCGCCGCCACGGCACAGGAGCCTCCTGCCTATAGTGTGTTCGATGCGAACGGGAAGAAGCTCTCAGCCAAGCGCATGCTGCGCCAGCTCCTCGCCGCCGATGTGGTGCTCTTCGGTGAACTGCACAACAACCCCATCGCGCATTGGCAGCAACTCCTTGTAGCACGCGACCTCGCCGCCCGTGGGCACCTGTTGCTGGGCGCCGAGATGATCGAGGCCGATGACCAGGCCACACTTGACCGTTACCTGCATGGCGAGATCGATCAAGCCGCGTTCGACACGCTGGCGCGCCTGTGGGACAATCACGCCACCGACTACGCACCGCTGGTGGACTTCGCCAAGGCAGAGGGTCTGCCCTTCGTAGCGTGCAATGTGCCGCGCCGTTATGCACGGGCGGTGAGCAAGGGTGGGTTCGAAGCGCTCGACACGGTACCCGCTGCGGAGCGTGCCTGGATCGCGCCACTTCCGATCGCCTTCGACCCCACGCTGCCCGGCTACGTGAAGATGCTGGAGATGATGGGCGACCATGCCAGTCCGAACATGGCCAAGGCGCAGGCGTTGAAGGATGCCACCATGGCGCACTTCATCGCGCTGAACGCGAAGCCCGGTGTGCGGTTCCTCCATTTCAACGGCAGCTATCACTCCGACGATCACGAGGGGATCGGCTGGTACCTGCGTCGCGCACGACCGGAGTTGAAGCAGGTCACCATCACCACGGTGACGCAGGAGCAGGTCATCCACCTCGATGACGGGAACCGGGGCAAGGCCGACATCATCCTGTGCGTCGACGCAGCGATCCCGGGAACATACTAGAACGAACAAGGGGCCTTGCGGCCCCTTGTGGGATATGCTGCGAAAAGATCTCAATCGTCATCGGCACCGCCAGTGATGAACTGGAACACGACATCAACAACGTCGCGTTGCGGACAGGGACCGTGAACACGAGTGGGGACATCACTTGGTCAACAACATGCGATCATGCACCTGGCGCATATCTGGTTCGGCTGCGCGATGGCGACAAGATGGTCGGTGTGACGCGCGTGCTGATCGTGCCGCATTGAGTGGATCGGTACCCGCTTATCTTCATCGCATGAACCTGCTCATCCGCCTGATCATCTCCACCATCGCGGTGTTGGTCACCGACCTGCTGCTTAGTGGTGTGCACGCCGACGATTTCGTTACAGGGCTTATCGTGGCCATTGTGCTGGGCCTTCTCAACACCATCCTTAAGCCGCTGCTCATCCTCCTGACCTTGCCAGTTACCGTGCTCACGCTGGGGCTCTTCCTGCTCGTGATCAACGCGGGCATGGTGCTGCTCGCCGACAAACTGATCGACGGCTTCTCCGTGGACAGCTTCTGGTGGGCGCTCGGCTTCAGCCTCGTGCTCTCGATCGTACAGGGCTTCCTGAACGGGCTTGATGGAAGTGGGAAACGCAAAGAGCAATGAACAGTAGGCAGATGTCAGTAGGCGGTCGGCAGTTCACTTCAAACTGCGAACTGCCGACCGCTTACTGCTAATTATCCCCGTCCAGCATCCTGCCCAATCCTCCGAGCAGGCTTCCTTCCTCGCGCCCTCGGCCACCCGCCTTGGGTGCTGCGGCGATGATGTTATCGGCCAGGCGGCTGAAAGGCAGGCTCTGGATCCACACGTGGCCTGGACCTCGCAGCGTGGCGAAGAAGAGGCCCTCACCACCGAACAAGGTGTTCTTGACACCACCAACGAACTCGATGTCGTAGTCCACCTCCTGCGTCATCGCCACGAGGCAACCGGTATCCACCCGTAACACTTCACCGGGTGCCAGTTCACGTTGGATGGTCGTACCACCCGCATGGATGTAGACTTGGCCATCGCCTTCGAGCTTCTGCATGATGAAGCCCTCGCCGCCGAAGAACCCCACACCGAGCTTCTTGCGGAACGCGATGCCGATGGCGACGCCCTTCGCAGCGCAGAGGAAGCTGTCCTTCTGGCAGATCAACCGCCCGTTGTAGTCGCGCAGATCGAGCGCCATGATCTTGCCGGGATACGTGGCGGCGAACCACGCCGTGCGACGACCCGTGGTCTCGTTGGTATAGGTGGTCATGAACAGGCTCTCGCCCGTGAGCACGCGCTTGCCAGCACCCCATAGCTTGTCCATGAACCCCTGCTCCTTGCCGTTGCCATCGCCGAAGATGGTCTGCATGCGGATGCCGTCGTCCATCATCATCAGCGTGCCGGCCTCGGCGAGCACGGTCTCCTGCGGATCGAGGGTGATCTCCACGCATTGCATGTCGTCGCCGACGATGCGGTGGTCCAGTTCGTGGGAAGTGCGGGTCATTGGTTCGTTGCTGTGGGTATGGGCTACCGTTCCGGTGCGACAAAGCTATCGGCACGGTTGCGCCCGGGCAGCGCCATCCAACGCGTAATTTGGCCGCTCGTCCATCGAGAACGACCTGATGCCCTTGCTGAAGACCACACCCGAGAAGAAGAGTGACGCGATCGACACCGCCACGCTGTTGCGCGCATGGGAACTGATGTGCACGGCGAAGGCGATGACCGAGATCTACGAGGAGAACTTCAAGCTGACGAGCAAGTACGTCCACGCCACGAGCCGCGGTCATGAAGCGATCCAACTCGCGCTCGGCTTGCAACTGAAGCCGCAGGACTATGTGGCCCCGTACTACCGCGACGATAGCATCCTGTTGGGCATCGGTATGGAGCCCTACGAACTGATGCTGCAACTGCTGGCCAAACGCGACGATCCGTTCAGCGGTGGGCGCACATACTACGGCCATCCGAGCCTGCGGAGGGACACCATGCCGAAGATACCGCACCAGAGCAGTGCCACGGGCATGCAGGCCATCCCCACTACGGGCATCGCATTGGGTTTGTGGTACAAGGAGCGGGCTGGCATCGCTCACGACCCCACCGGTGAACCGCCGGTAGTGGTCTGCTCCTTGGGGGATGCGTCCATGACCGAAGGCGAAGTCGCGGAAGCCTTGCAAATGGCGGTGTTGAAGTCGCTGCCGATCATCTACCTCGTACAGGACAACGAGTGGGATATCAGTGCGAGCGCAGACGAGATCCGCGTGGGCGATGCGACGGAATACGCGAAAGGCTTCAAGGGTCTTGAGGTGCGCAGCATCGATGGGGCGGACTTCGCCACGTGCTACAACACGTTGAATGAGGTGATCGGTATCGTGCGCAAGGAGCGGCGGCCGTTCCTGGTGCATGCGAAAGTGCCTCTGCTCAACCACCACACCAGCGGCGTGCGCATGGAGTTCTACCGCACGCCGGAGAACCTTGCCGAGCACCGCAAACGTGATCCCTTCCCGCGCTTCCTTCAGCAACTTCTCGACCAGCGGATCCAATTGGAAGGCCTGAAGCAGCTCGAACAGAAGGCCATCGCCCGTGTGAGGGCCGATTTCGAGAAAGCCCTTGCCGCGGTGGATCCCACACCGGAGGACCTCACGACGCACATGTTCGCGCCAACCCCTGTGACCGAAGAGAAGGGTGAGCGCGCGCCGAAGGACCGTGAGCCGACCGTGATGGTGGACAGTGCGCTCTTCGCGATCAGGGAGTTGATGCAGGACGATCCGCGCTGCCTACTCTATGGGCAGGATGTTGGGGCACGCCTCGGCGGGGTGTTCCGCGAAGCGGCCACACTCGCACGCGACTTCGGTGAGCATCGCGTCTTCAATACACCGATCCAGGAGGCCTTCATCATCGGCAGCACGGTGGGTATGAGCGCAGCGGGCTTGAAGCCCATCGTGGAGGTGCAATTCGCGGATTATATCTGGCCGGGGCTGAACCAGCTGTTCACCGAAGTGGCGCGCAGTTGCTACCTCACCGTGGGCAAGTGGCCCGTCAGTTGCGTGATCCGTGTTCCGATCGGCGCCTATGGCAGCGGAGGCCCCTACCACAGCAGCAGCGTCGAAAGCGTGCTGTGCAATATCAAAGGCATCAAGATCGCGTACCCCAGCACCGGCGCCGATCTGAAGGGCTTGATGAAGGCGGCCTACCACGACCCGAACCCGGTGGTGATGCTGGAGCACAAAGGCCTCTACTGGAGCAAGATCAAGGGCACCGAGGATGCGAAGAGCATCGAGCCATCGCCTGATTACATCATCCCCTTCGGCAAGGCGCGGCTGGTGCAGGAGGCTGATGCGCAAGCGATCGAGGGCGGCAGTGCAGCGGTGATAGTCACCTATGGCATGGGTGTGTATTGGGCGAAGGCCGCGGCAAAGAACTTCGCGGGTCGCATCACCATCATCGACCTACGCACATTGGTACCCCTGGATGAGGAAACCGTCATGAGCGCCGTGCGCGCGCATGGTCGGTGCCTGGTGGTCACCGAGGAACAACTGACCAACTCCTTCGCGCAAGCGCTTGCTTCACGGATCGGCGACACCTGCTTTGAACAACTGGATGCGCCGGTGCGCACGCTCGGCTCCGTGGACATGCCTGCTGTGCCGCTGAACAGTACACTGGAAGCCGCGATGATCCCGAGCGCTGAGAAAGTAGCGACCGCCCTGACCGAACTGCTGGATTACTGATCGTGGAGGAACGGCACATCCCCGTGAGGCGCACGGCGCGCTACCATACGCTGGGTGCGGCGGCATCGGCGCGGGAGATATGGATCGTGCTGCACGGCTACGGGCAACTCGCCCGCTATTTCCTTTCGGCCTTCGAAGGGTTCGCTGAGGACCGCTTCATCATCGCTCCGGAAGGACTGAGCAGGTTCTATACCGATGACACGTTCACGCGCGTGGGGTCGAGTTGGATGACACGCGAGGATCGCGACGAGGAGATCGGCGACCAGATCGCGTACCTCGACGAACTCGTGCGCACCGTGCGACGCTCCTGCCCGACCGCTGCCACCGTGCATGTGCTGGGCTTCTCGCAAGGCGTGGCCACCGCCTCGCGTTGGGCCTACCTTGGCAGTACCGCGATGGTCCACCTGGTGCTTTGGGGAGGCAGCATGCCCCCGGAACTGGAGGCGGACGCGCTGCGCAAGCGATGGAGCGCGATGCGTTTCGATCTGGTGCATGGTGCGGACGACAAGGTGGTCGGCGAGGACAAATTGCTCCAGAACGAGGCGAAGTTCCGCGCGGTCGGCCTGCGATGGGAGACACATCGTTTCCCGGGTGGCCATGAGTTGGACACCGTGATCCTCGGTCGCATCATCGGCGCCTGACCCAAGGTTGGGATCCCTCGCACAGGAAAGATCATGCAGCGACACAAGGTGTCGGCCGTCTACTTTTAGTTCAAACCAACCGCACATGAGATCTTCCCTACTCTGCTCGATCGCCATACTGGTCAGCACGCTCGCCAACGCCCAAGCCGCGAACTACCCGAACGGGAGTACGGTGGCCGATTTCACGGTGACGGATACGCACGGCCAGGTACATAACCTGAACGCCTACGGCGCGCAGGGCAAGTACGTGCTCCTGGATTTCTTCTTCTACAACTGCGGCCCGTGCCAGTCGCACGCCCCCTACTATAGCGAACTCTACCAGACCTATGGATGCAATGGGGGGGATCTCATCTGCATCGAGATCGACAACGGCACCGACACGGACGTGCTGACCGAAGCGTTCTCCGAGGACTTCGCTCCCGGGTTCTCTCATCCCCCTGCAGTAGGTACGGGTGGTGGTGGCGATCTCACCAACACGTTCGGCGTAACGGCTTTCCCGACGTTCTGCCTCATCAGCCCGGCCCGCGTCATGATCAACCAGGACATCTGGCCGGTGAGCAACATGGGCACCTTCGTGGCAGCGTTCCCAGCAGGTAGCGACATCACTCCCCAAGCCTGTGCGGTGGGGATCACTGAAACGGGAGCGCCCGTATTCAGCAACGTGTTCCCGAACCCGACCAGCGGGGGCATCACCTTCGATCTCGGCAGCACAGGCAACGCACGGCTTTCAGTGGAAGTGATCGACCTCGTCGGCCATCAGGTGATGCGCATGGACCTGGGCCGCACATCCTCGAGCGCTTCCACACGCACGCTCGACCTTGGCTCGTTGAGCGATGGCCAATACCTGCTTCAGTTGTGGAACGACGGCGTTCGGGGTGAGGCACGGCGCGTGACCGTTGCGCACTGAACCAGTGGACCAATAGTTGAAAGCCCCCGCGAACGCGGGGGCTTTCTCATGGACCGGTCTCGTGATCAGAACGCCACCGACGGATGGTTGTCCTTCCAGTTCAGCAAGTCGTCCAGCGTACGCACGGATACCGCGTGGTAGTTGGGCCGTGCGTGCGCATAAATGTTCTGCGCCATGATGCGCCCTTTCTCCGTGTCGATAAGCGCGGTGTACAGGGGCACCAGGAATTTCCGGCGACCCACATTGGTAAGGAACTCATCCAACCGCGGGAACGCGGGGTCGTAATCGTTGTGCACGCACTGCTCAAGCCATGCGGCGAGGATCTCGGAGTTCCCGCTGGCGGTGAAGTGGAACGTGCTGTCGAGCTCATCCATGCGCGCTTCGGGCAGGGCACGTGGAAGCTGGCGCAGGAAATGCATCCATTCGAAGGTGCTCCAACGGCCAACGTTCAGCTCCCGCGCAGGCGTTCCGTCCGTCCAGCGTTGCGACTCGACGTCCACCATCACAAAGCGATCGCTCAGTGGCTCCGGTGCGTTCGGAGGCAGACCTGCGCCGTTCACCCACGGCGCCACATCGAGCTTCACGTTGTTCGGTCCCAGCAGTTCTTCCTGGAGGTAGGTCACGAACCGGTCGGTGGTCATGCTCTGGAAGGCGAAGCGATCGAAATAAGCCCGCAGGAACGCATCGAACTTCGGGCGACCGACCTTGTCCTCGATCAGCCGCAGGAAGGCGAACCCCTTCTCGTAGGCGACATCGGTCATCCCATCATCCGGCTCGCGCCCCTTCAACTCCAAAAGCAGGTGGCTGTCCTCGGGATGGTCGCCTTTGGCGATATCCGCGATGGTCTTCACCAAGTCCTGGCGACCGAGCAGTTGCAGCATCTCCGCATAGTCCTTACCGTAGATGGCCTCACAGATCCGGTTCTCGAAATACACCGTGAAGCCTTCGTTGAGCCAGAAGTCGTTCCAGGTGGCATTGGTCACCAGGTTGCCGCTCCAGCTATGCGCCATCTCATGGGCAATGAGCGCCGCCAGCGAGCGATCGCCGGCGATGATCGTCGGGGTGGCAAAGGTGAGCCGTGGGTTCTCCATGCCGCCGAACGGAAAGCTGGGTGGCAGCACGATGACATCGTAACGCTCCCAGCGGTACGGGCCATAAAGCCCTTCGGCGATATCGAGCATGCGGCCCATGTCGGCGAACTCCCATGCTGCCTTGTGCACCACGCTCTGCTCGGCGTAAACACCCGTGCGCGGACCAGTGGCCTCAAAGGCGAGATCGCCCACGGCCAGTGCGACGAGGTAGGCCGGTATCGGTTGGACCATGTTGAAATAGTAGACCCCGTCGGCGCTCTTTATCTGGGGGTTCGCCGCGCTCATCACCGCCATCAGGTTATTCGGCACATGCACGGTGGCCGTGTAGGTGAACCGGATGCCCGGGCTATCCTGCACCGGGATCCAGGTGCGCGCGAGGATCGCCTCACCTTGCGTGAAGAGAAAAGGTTGCGCGCGGTCGGCCGTCTGTTGCGGTGAAAGCCACTGCAAGGCGCTCGACCGATCGCTCGTGTGGTAGGTGATGCTTACGCGTTGGGTGCCTGGCAGGATCTTCACGGCAAGCGCGCGCCCGAGAAAGCTGCTATCACCCAGAGCGAATTCCGCAGCGGCACCATCACCGATCGTCACCCCTTCGATTGTGAGGCCGTCGGTATCGAACACGATGCTATCGGCACCCTCGGCCTTGATGTCGTAGGTGGCTACACCGCTCACCGTACGACTCTCGAAATCCACACTGATATCCAGGTCCAAGTGGGTGATCACGGCCTCCTCGGGCCGGGCGTGGCTGTGGGGGTCCATGGCGTACCGTTCGGTGGCGGTGGGGCCCTCGCCCGTGCACCCGGCCAGCAGCAGGGCGACCGGGGTGAGGACGATCCAGGTGTTCAGCGTCATGAGATCGATCAACGAGGGCGCTAATGTATGCGAGCATACCAAGCGGTTCCACCCGAACGCCTCGAACAGTTCAAGGCTCCTCGTGGAGTTCCACCACGGCAGGCAGTTCACGCACGTAGTTCTTATCGACCCCCATGCGCCCGTTGCTGCGGTGGAAGTTGATGCGGCCCACCGGCCCCGCATAGTGGAACTTGTAGTTGGGGTTCACGGGCTCCATAAGCACATCGAACTCCACGGCCCGCTTGTGGGAACCGACCTTGCGCTCGGCGAACCGGGTATCCACCTGAATGATCTTCGTCACCGACCCGGCCTGTTCGAACCGGAGCAGGTAGCGCTGGTCCTCGTTCGACTCGACCTGGAACCGGCCTTTCCCCTTCAGCTTCACCCACACGCAAACACTATCCCCCACCACCAGCGTAAGGTGCAGCGGTGAGCGAAGGTGCGAGGGTACGATGCCCTTGCCTTTGATCACCACACGATCCTGTTCCTGTGCCCTCGTCGGCAATGCGCTGAGCGTCACAAGAACGAACATCAAAGGAGCCAGCAAAAGGCTCGCATTGGTCGGTCGAAGCTGGGTTCCCATGGTCGTCGGATGTTGTATCCTGCGGGTGTGAAACTACCGAGTGCGATACCCCGCCATCAATACCCATTTCGGGGTAATTTTCGGGTGTGGATCGCGCTCGATCCACGGTTCAAAAAAAAGATCCCGCCTCTCGGCGGGATCCTCATTGCTGGTCGGGGTGACTGGATTCGAACCAGCGACCACTTGCACCCCATGCAAGTGCGCTACCGGGCTGCGCTACACCCCGAAATGGGGTGCGAAAGTAGGAAAGACATCCGTTGACTTGAACATCGGGGTGCAACACAACCCGCGGAAAAAGCGAAAGCCCGGTGTTACCGGGCTTTCGCACTGTAATGGAGTATCCCCCGATACCTGCACTATTCAACGTTCTCAGCAACGAAAACAGAGGTGGGCATGACCAGGACATACTGGTGTGCCACGGTCAACTCCCCATTGCTCGCATCGAAGGCGATACGCCCCACCGGTCCGGCATAACGGAGTAGATCACCACTGTCCGCAGCGGAAAGGAGCACATCGAACTCCACCGTGCGATGCTTACCGCTCGTTTTGCAGAAGGCATCGCGGGTATCCACCTCGATCGTCTTCGTAGTGGAACCCAATTGCGCGAAACGCAACTGGTAGCGATCATCATTGGGTACGTCCACTTCGAACGCGCCGTCGCGCTCCAACAGCACCGTCATGGTCTCGCCGTTGGAGGCTTCCAACGTAGCGACCACCGGTAGGTCGGTATGCGTGGTGGCCAGCACCTGGCCCTTGATGATGACCCGGCCCTGCGCGTTCGCTGTAAGAGCGGCGAACATCAGTAGCGTGATCAGAACGATACCGGCCCAGAAGTTGGCGGGTATGTGTGCAAGAACATGTTTCATAGCGTTGGGGGATGTTTGATCGTTGGTCATGGTCCAAAAGTCCCGTGGACGACAGCCCTCCACAATACCCATATGGCGGTAATTTTTGAGGGATATCAGGGCCTGCTGAGCATTTCCTACCGGAACCATGGTAGGTCGATCAATGCGTCGCAGATCACGGGACGGTCAGCGCATAAGCAAGGCGACCGATCATCCCCCATATGGAGGATGTTCGATCGCCTGTAGCTGTGTGTATGCCTGATCGCCTGGAGCGGACCACGCCGACGGGCCTAGATCCCTTTCACGGCGTAGCCGTTGGGTACGAGCAGGCGTCGCCCATATCGCGGCATATCGCGGGTTGGCTGGCGAACCAGTTCATCGTGCAATCGGGGATCGGGTCGAGCGTTAGCCCGCCCCGGAGCGTCAGTAACCGGCAATCGAGCGGAGGGTAGCCACAGTTGTTATCGTCGCATCCGATACAATACCCACAGGGGCGGAACGCTCCGTCAACAGACATGACATAAGCCTCGAATTGGGTACTGATGGCCCGCCCTACCCGGACCAGGCGCCGTGGTGGGACAACGGCGCGGAGCCCCACGTACGAAGCCCAGGCATCGGCATTGCCTTCGCACACCATCGGCCAGCCAGGCATGCATTCGCCCATCGATCCGAGCACATGGCCTACCTCGTGCAACAGGAAGAACAAGACCAATTCTCCTTCGGTCGCAGGATCGTCCATCAGTGCGGAGGGAATGCCGATGATGACACGCTCATCCAATGGCAGTTCACCGTCCGCGGGCACCCAGTCGTGCGCGTTCTCCAAGTTCACGTCATCGGAAATGGCGGTGTACAGGTCACCAGGCCAGCGGTCACACTCCAATCGGAATATGGGGTATTGCCTGTAGACAGCTCCCGCAATGTCACCCAACGTGACCGATCTCCCCATGAACGTGAAGGTGCGTCCAAAACAATCCGCCGGAGCCCCGGGCGGCGGCGCTAGCGAGAAGGTTTGGACCGTGGATCCCGTTACCGCATGGTGGGCCGTGGTATCCCGGCGATGAGGTCGACCAAGTTTCCGTGCGCGGGCCACATTCGACCGTATGCCGCGAGCTCTTTCCCTCCACCGCCTGTGTTCCAGTGTGCGAAGCGTGTCCAGTTGCTCCAGGTTGAATTGCGACAGTTCTTCACAGGCACACCAACGTGTGTTCCCCGCAGCATTCTCGAACCAGATCCGTCCGTCCTCGGGAAGCACTTCCGCACAAAGCTTGGAGACCATAGTTGCCACTTGGGCACGTTCATCGGCGCTCGCCGCGTTGGTATCCGATGGGATTTGGGACGCCAATGAATCGGTACCCAGCAAGTCGTGCTTGCGGGCGTATTCCATTACCGATATGCGCTGCTCGGTCTCGTGGCCTTTTCCGCCCGTACAGGAGGCCAGAAGCAGCATGCTCACAAGGCCGGGCAAAACGCGCTTCAAACTCAACTGGCGATGGATGAAGGATACTCTGGGAATGGATCGCATGCGCATGATGGTGGTGAGTGAAAAAACGTCGTTGCGAAAGCACTATCTCTTCGCGCTGCTCTTCTTCGTGACCTTGGTTCCGCGGATGCTACCTCGCACCAGCGCCACAGCCGACCCACCAACCAACGCGACTATAGCGACCTGGCGGGGAGGCAACCCTCCCTCGTTCCTGATCCCCAGATCCCAGGTGACCTGGCCTTGTGCTGCACCTTTCAGCGCAGCATAATGGAGTAGGATCACGGTACCGTCGGAGGTCATCAGATGTGGCTCGTGGTCCTTGGGGTGCTTCACCGTGGTGGCGTAGCCAGATCCGAGATCCTTATCGTGGAACTCAATGCTCCAATCCTTGGGGTTTTTCATTCTGTTGATCATAAGCGTTCAAAGCATCCTACGGGAGGGCACGGAGATGGCGAAACAGAGAACACAAAGCATCCACTGGCCTCACCAACTAAAGACGTGAACGATCCGCGTGTTCCTTGGTCGAAGTGGCTCAGCGCTTGCGCCCACCACCCGATCCATCGCGAACAACTGGATGGTCCGAGACCGGCGCTGAAATGCCGACGATCACATTGACAACGATGTACCGATCCGGAAGCCGGCCTGTGTTCCGGATCCCGAGATTCCAGGAGACTGTACCGGTGGGTGCCCCGCTCACCGCCGTGTAGTAGATCTTGATGACCGTCCCATCGCTGGTGAGTTTCTCCGCGGCAAATCCAGCCGGGTTGATAACGGTCTCGGTATAGAAGTTGCCGATCCCATTGTCCTTGAATGTCGCTTTCCAAGCAGGCATGTTCGTGAGGTTTTGGTGGTTGGTTGTTAAACCCCTTGTTTGACCAAGGGAATATCGATGTTCACAGTTGTACCCCGACTTGGGCGTGAATCGAAGTTAACGATGCCACCCAGTTCTGCCGCCCGCTGCCGCAAGTTGCCCAAACCCATACCCTCCCTCACCTGGGCCACATCGAAGCCGCGGCCGTTATCCTCTACGATGATATTGACAGCCTCGACACTTCGGGTCACCTGGATGGCAAGGGTGGTGGCTTGGGCATGCTTGAGGGTGTTACTGACACATTCCTGTATGATGCGATAGACAGCAACCTCGACACTTTGGTCCATCCGGGCCTCCAGGCCGAACAGGTTCATCTCCACCTCCAATTTTCCCGGGGCCTGCAGGCTGGCCCGCAGATCCTGAAGGGCACCGTTCAAGCCATACCGGGATAGGGAACTCTTCATCAGGTCGTGGGAGATCCGGCGCACTTCGCTCACCGCCTCGTCCAGCATACCGAACACGCGCTTGTATTGCCGCTCCTGATCCTCCCGGAGCGCATCGGTGCGTGATTCCAACGCGCTGAATTGCAATTTGACCGCGCTGAGCATGCTGCCCAATCGATCATGCAGATCCTTGGCGATGCGGGTCCGCTCGGTCTCCTGTCCCTGCATCATGGCGTCCAACGCGCGGATCTCCTGTCGCTTCAGCAGGTCGTTCACCTCGCGCTCATGCAACTGCTGCTGCTGGGCGCTCACACGGCGCATGTGCTGGTTGTTGCGTATCGCCAATCCGGTAACGATGAGCAGCAGCACCGCGATGGCCAGTATGCCGCGCTTCTTCACACGATCGCTCGCGATCTGTTCGTCCTGTTGTCTGATGGTGTTCACCTTCTTCTCCGTTTCGAAGCGGTACTCCATCACCTTTATGGTCTCACCGTTCCTTGCTTTCATCAACGCTTCCCGCTTGTCGATGTAAGCCTTGAAGTAGGTGTTAGCCTCTTCAGGCCTGCCCAGGCTGACCAGCAATTCAGCTATCCGCATGGTGGCCTCCGCTTCGCGCTCAAGATCGTGGCTCTTCACGCCCAGATCCGCTGCTTCACGGGCACATGCCAACGCACTGTCCGGCAGCCCTGCTCCCCGATATGAGGAAGAAAGGAACAGCAACTTCTCCGTTCGGCCGAGGGTATCCTCGCGCTCCTCGCAAATGACCAGCGAGGCCCGGAGTTCATTGATAGCCTCGCGGAAACGCTTGTGCTCATTGTGTGTCCTGCCCAATTCCGCAAGAAGGTCGGCTTCGAATTCCCGATCCCCATCCGCACGTGCCCGCTTCAACCCACCGCGCAGAATGGCCACGGCGACCTCCGAACTATCGGGGTATACATACATGATGATGCCCGCTTCGTTGAACAGCGCATTGCTTGCGATCTCGAGGTCCCCGCTCGCTTCGGCGCATTCGCGCGCATGCCTGTACGCGACCCGCGCCTCGTTGTACCGCTCCTGCCAATTAAGCAGGTTGCCCCGGTTGATCGCGACATTGCACAAACCATTCGCATAACCGATCCTGGTGGCCAACTTCTCAGCTTCAATGAGGTTGGCCAAGGCTGGTTCGTACTGGCCTTGGGCACGTTGGATCTCGGCCAATAGCACCAAGGTGTTCACCTCCTCCCTGTGCAGGTTGAGTTCCACGGCGACCTGGTGCGACCGATGGGCCTCGTCCATCGCCTCGGGGAACATCTTGAGTTGTTTGAGTCCACGCGCCCGTTCATTATGCAGGGCACAGCTCAGGGTGCTATGCGCTGTATCCACTTCCGTCTGGACCGAATCCAACATCTCCAACGCACGACGCGCCTCCCCTTTGGAGCGGTACCCACGCGCAATGAAGATCCGCCCCATTGCTCGTTGATCTGGATCACTGTTCGGATGCGCCACCAAACTGTCCAGGAACGCCCTCTGCTGCAGCGCGGTGCCTTTGAGAAAGATCGTGTTCCCGCGATCGTAAAAAGCACGCAACGAAGGGCTTTGGGCCAGAGCGGAGATGGCCTGCACGGACAATAGAGCGAGCAATGCCGATCGTCGTATCCCGATAATGCATCGATCGATCAGTGCTCGCATAGAGGTCGTTCGGATCAGCTCGTCAGTTCGCGGACCACACCGTGATCGCCAGGTTCTTCAAGTTCCACATGAAGAACCGCCGTTGGTCATGCAGTAGCGGCCAGGGTGGGGTCCATTCATGATGCTCTTTCCGGTTCCGCTTCCGGTTCCGTCGGATGGGGAACGTGCGTTACACGTCCCAGCCGCGTTCCATGGCGTACTTCACAAGCCCGGCGCCGTTGTGCAGCCCGAGTTTGTGCAGGATGTTCTTGCGGTGGGTCTCTACCGTGGCTGGGCTCAGGTTCAGCATGTCCGCGATCTCCGGACTGGAGCGTTGCTGTGCGATCAACGTGATCACCTCGCGCTCGCGCTTGGTGAGGGTGATCGCGCGCTGTTCGTCCATCCCATCGGGACCGGATTGTGGGTTCAACACCCCCTGCACTTCGTCGGCCAGGTAGCGGTGACCTTCGGCTACCGTGTGCACAGCTTCCAACAGTTCCTTTCGGTTGGTGTTCTTCAACACATAGCCGCTGGCACCAGCGGCCAGTATCTCGGTGATGAACTCACGGCGATTGTACATGCTGAGGATCAGCACCTGCACGTTCTTCAGCTTCTTCTTCACCAGCCGGGTGGCTTCGATACCGTCCATGATGGGCATGTTGATGTCCATCACGATCACATCGGGCTTCAAACGCATCGCGGTATCCACCGCATCCTGGCCGTTGGCCGCGGTACCCACCACTTCGATGCCGGGCTCGCCCTCAAGCAGGGCAGCGAGGCCATCGAGAATGATGCTCTGGTCGTCGACCAGCATAACACGCATGTTTTCCATGGAAGGTTGATCAGGGGCGTCTCCGCCGTGTATCAAAGGTGAACAAGGGCGGGCCTCCGAAAAATACCCGATCCATGGTATTTTTTGGGGTGATGGGCCAAAAAGCGGCCCTTGGAGGAGATCCTTCGGTGCGCCGATCCGAATGGCAACCCTGAAGGTTGGATCAGATCAGCCCCAGCGAACACACCAAGGCAAAACCCACCAGGAGGATGTAGATCGCAAAGGTGAGCAGGCCCGGACTGTACTTGCGCAATGAGGTGTTCATGGTAAGAGGTTATCGGTCGCAAATGTGTCCACCTCAGATAGCCTCCGTGCGACGGCCATGTGAAGCTTTCCGGAACCGTCCACAACGGCCTGTTGAAACCGCTTGATACGATGACCAGCGGGTACGGCCCTTGACGAACGGCCGTTGCCGCACCACTTCACCGGATAATTTCGCGCTCCGGATCGCGCCATGTCAAAAGCACTCCTTTCGCTCCTGTTCGCGTTGCTCCTTTCGCCAGTGGCCCTGGCACAGCGCACCTTCACCGTGAGCGGTTACGCGCAGGACACCACCAGCGGTGAGGGTTTGATAGGTGCGAGCGTGTTCGTGAAAGGGACGAACAAGGGAACGGTGACCAATGCGTACGGCTACTTCGTGCTGAACTTGGAACCGGGTACGTACGTGGTGACCATGAGCTATGTGGGTTACCAGGAATTCAACCGCGAAGTGGTGGTACAGGGCGATGTGAAGTTGAACATCCACGCACACCCGGAAGCGATCATCGCGAAGGAATTCGAGTTCGTTGGGGAACGCGGTGAAGAGAACACCGAGGACACCCGCATGGGTACCATCGACCTGGACGTGCAACGCCTGAACACGTTACCGGCTTTGTTCGGGGAGGTGGACATCCTGAAGACCATCCAGTTCCTCCCGGGGGTGAAGAGCAATGGCGAAGGCAACAGCGGATTCTATGTGCGAGGCGGTGGGCCGGACCAGAACCTGATCCTGTTGGACAACGCCACAGTGTACAATGCCAGCCACCTCTTCGGCTTCTTCAGTGTGTTCAATGCCGATGCCGTGAAGAACATCGAGTTGATCAAAGGGGGAATGCCGGCGAACTACGGTGGCCGCATCTCTTCGGTGCTGGACATCAACATGAAGGAGGGCAACGACAAGGGCTTCCACGGGCAGGGCGGCATCGGGCTCATCGCCACACGTCTCACCTTCGAAGGGCCGATCGTGAAAGACCGCAGTTCGTTCATCGTGAGCGGACGTCGCACCTACATCGATGTGCTCACCAAACCACTGGTCAAGCCGGGTGCCGCGTTCGCCGGTACCGGTTACTATTTCTACGACCTGAACGCCAAGGCGAACTACCGCTTGAGCGACAAGGACCGCTTCTACCTGAGCGGCTATTTCGGGCGCGACGTGTTCGACTTCAGCGGCAACGCACCGGGTGACCCCAACTTCCGGATCCCCTGGGGCAACGCCACCCTCTCCGCTCG
>JBDTNF010000104.1:0-37667 GCA_039933875.1 Flavobacteriales bacterium
TGTCGAAGCCACGTCCCACCATGCTCAGCACGAACTCGCCCTGCACTTCATCGCACGCGCGCACGCAGCGGTAACAACTGATGCACGCGCTGAGGTCGCTCACCATGTACGGATGGCTCGTATCCATCTTCATATGCTGGTGTGTTTTCCCAGCGGGGTAGCGCACGCTATCGATGTCGAAGCCGATCTGCTGGACGACGTTGTACAATTCGTTCTTCCCGTGGTCCTCGGTCTTCAGGCGCTCGGTGTCGTAATCGGTGAGCACCAGCTCGATGATGTTCTTGCGCAGCCGCTCCATGCGCGGGCTGTTGGTGGTGATGTACATGCCCTTGCCAACAGGCGAGTGGCAGGAGGCCATCACTTTCGCAGGACCATCTTCTTGAAGTGCAACTTCCACGGAACACACGCGGCAACTTCCGAAGGGCTCCAGGTTGGGTGCATCACACAACGTCGGCACCGGGTTCGGTCCGATGTGCCGACGCATGAAGGCCAGCATCGTTTCGTTCTTGTTGATGGGGTACGCCACGCCGTCGATGAAGGCGACATCGACCTCCGTGGCCACCGCGTTGGAGGTGGCGGGAGCGGACTGTTGGCGCGCCACCGGTGGGGCGGAAGAGCCGTGCTTGGCGGAAGGCGTGTTCATGGCCGCTTACGTGATGTACGAAGATAGAACGGAAGGGAAGCGGCCCCTCTTCCTTTAGGGTTACAGGGCTTTGAATACGTGGACCTCCGGCTTTGCGGTGGGTTGTTCCGCTCCCAAGAGCTGAGAACCGTCGACATTTCGGATACTTGCAGGACGGACGCCCGACCCCGGCCGTCATACGACCCATGCGCCAGTTCCTACCACTTCTCGTTCTTCTGTTCACCATCCATGCGGAGGCGCAATACGGTGTCCCCGATCCGTCCTTCGGTATTGGAGGGCAGGTGATCTTACCGTCAGGCAACCCATCGAGCACCTCCTGCAATGCCGTTGCACAAGCACCCGATGGCAAACTGGTGATCGCCGGTGGTGTGTACCAAGCAGGGGCCTACTCTTGGGCCGTGAGCCGCCTACTGACCGATGGCGCCCTGGACACCACGTTCGCGGATAGTGGGTTCGCCATATTGCCCATCGGTGCGGGATACTCGAACGCGACCGCGGTCGTCGTGCAGCCCGATGGCAAAGTGGTGGCCGCTGGCGTAAGCGAGGTCGGGACAAACACCGCCTTCACGCTGGTGCGCTGCAACATCGACGGTTCGCTGGATACCACCTTCGATCAAGACGGGATCCTCATCGCTTTGTTCGACGGGATCTACTCGTGCACCGCGAACGCGATCGCCTTGCAACCCGATGGCAAGATCGTGGCGGCTGGGGAGTATGAGGGCATCTCAAACTACTATGCCGCCATGATGCGCATCAACACCGACGGCTCCCTCGACAGCACCTTCTCGGCCGATGGACAATGGCAATCAGGCTATGGCACGAACCACTCGATCAACGCGATCGCTCTTCAGCCCGACGGGAAGATCCTGTATGCGGGCAGGAAGCTGAACGGGACCTACGACGAAGTGATGCTGGGCCGGGTCACCGATACCGGCACGAGCGATGGTCAGGTCCAACTCAATGCGTTCTCGACCTCGGATGTCGCTTACGGGGTCACCCTCCAACCCGACGGCAAGATCATCGCGTGTGGTACCGCTTCAGGAACTTATTGGACCGGCCGTTACAATGCGGACCTCAGCACGGACTTCACGTTCGGCTTAGGGGGATGGATATCGGACAGTTTCAGCCTGAACCACCACGTGGCCAGGAGCTGCCATGTGCTGCCCAGCGGGGATATTCTCGTTTCGGGTAACGCGGCACAGTTCACCAGCACCTGCTACCAAACGAACGGAACACTGCAGACGGCCTTTGGCAATGGGGGTTACCTGAGCTTCAACTTCCCAAGCCCTCCTGCGCACACGGCCAGAGCCGGCATACTGCAGGCGGATGGCAAATTGGTGGTGGTGGGAGATCAGGCAACGAACTTTCTGATCGCGCGCGGACTGCTCGACTTCAATGTCGGGGTGCTGGAATTCGGATCCACAGACGCCAACATTGTGGTCTATCCGAACCCGATGCAGGACCAAGCGGTCATGCGGTATTCGTTGGAAAAGGACGAGCGCATAACCATCACGCTGCGGGATGTGGAAGGGCGTGCGGTGCGAACGCTCGTTGATCAACACGCGAGCCCTTCCGGTAGGCATGAACAGGTCATCGACCTCAGCCAACTATCGGGAGGCGTGTACTTCGTGGAACTGGACAACGGGCAGGGGAGAACGTGTGTGCGTGTCTCGAAACCCTGATGTTCGTTCACCGGATCGTCCAGTGGAGGTGCCCTATCCGGTCTGGTGTATGGAATGAAGGGGACGGACGTGATGCATGAAATAACGGTAGCGCCATGGCTGCGGAGGCCGAAGGTCCGCCTGTGACTTGTCACGTTTTCATCGCCGCTGAAAGATCGACAAGGAAGATGCCATCAAGGCCGAGTACGTGAACGGCGTGCTTCAGCTCACGATCCCCAAGAGCGAGGAGGCCAAGCCGAAGACGCGCACGATCACCATTCGCTGAGCGGACAACAGAAGTAGAGGAAGGCCGCTAGGAGAAGGCGGCCTTCCGTGCTTCCGGTGGATGGCGGTCACGCTGTTTCGACAGAAGGGGAGGTTGCGCCCCGCCGGTTTTAAGCGTCGTGCGGACGATCCGCGGAACAGCCGACCTGCTCAGAGAATTGGGGAATGGCCTCAGGTCGCTCCGTTCACGCCCGTGTCGTTCTCTTCTTCCAGGATCGGAACAAGGGGCTCTTTGAAATTGCGCGTCATCAAGCGCTTGTTGAAGGAGATCAGCATGGCGGGCAGCACGAGGAGATTGGTGAACATCGCCACCAGCAAGGTGATGGAAGTGAGCGTACCCAACGCGCGTATGCCACCGAATTGCGAAGCGCCCAAGGTGATGAAGCCGAAGAAGAGGACCACGGACGTGTAGATGATCCCCACGCTCACTTCGCGCACAGCCCTGTCCACTGAAAGGGCCAGGTCCTGGCCTGTCAATTTCAATTCCAACCGGTACCGCGCGAGCAGGTAGATGGCATTGTCCACGGCGATGCCAAGGGCGATGCCGAAGACGAGGATGGTGCTCGGCTTGATGGGCACGTTCGTGAAGCCCATGAGGCCGGCCGTGAGCACCAAGGGGATGAGGTTCGGGATCAGCGATACCACAAGGATGCGCGCCGAACCGAACAGCAGGGCCATCAACGCCACGATGATCACGATGGCCCAGAACAAGCTCACCGCTAGGTTGCGCACCAGGTAGGCGCTGCCCTTCAAGAAGACGATACTCGTACCGGTGAGCGTAACGGTGTATTTCTCCGGATCGAAGATGCTGTCCACCTGGGGTGTCAACTTGTTCAACAGCGCGTCCATGCGTGTGGTACCGATATCGGCCATCTGCACACTCACGTGCGTGGTCTGGCGGGTGCTGTCCATGAAGGCTCCTGCCATGTCCGCTTTGGGATCCTCCTGGCCGAGGTAGGGCAGGATGAACGCCTTCTCGTGACTTTCCAGCAGCCCGTACTTGTTCGTGTCGCCTCCATAGAACCCCTGGCGCACGAACTTGATCGCGTCCACGATGGCGATCGGGCGGGAGAACTCCGGATAGGTGGCCAGCGTGTCCTCGAGTTGGTCGATGCGTTGCAGCGTGGCATCCTTCATCGCACCACCTTTCTTGTGCGTATCGATCACGATCTCCAGCGGCATCACACCGTGGAAATTGTCCTCGAAGAAATGCAGGTCGGCGAGCACGGGGTGGTCCTTCGGCAGGTCGTCCACGATGCGGCTCTCATTGCGCAACAACGTCACACCGTACAGCGCGATGGCGATGCACACGAAGGTGACGGCGTAGATGGCCGTGCGCCGCTTTTCCACCAACCACACAATGCGTTCCACCACACTGTCCATCCACCGCCGTTCCAAATGGCGCAGGTGGCGAGGGTGCGGGGCGGGCATGTAGCTGCAGAAGATCGGGATGAGCACCAGCGACAGCACGTAGAGCGTGAGGATGCCGAGGGTGGCCACCAGTCCGAACTCCTTCAGCACATCGCTGTAGGTGACCATGAACGCGGCGAACCCCGCCGCCTTGGTGGCGTTGGTCATGAAGGCCGCCACGCCCACGCGCGAGATCATGCGACTGAGCGCTTTCACCTTGTTGCCATGCCGTACGTATTCGTAGTGGTAGTTGTTGAGCAGGAAGACGCAGTTGGGCACCCCCGTCACGATCACGAGCGGCGGTATCACCGACATCAGCAGCGAGATCTTGTAATCGAACAGGCCGATGATCCCGAACGACCAGATCACCGCGATGATCACCACGCCCATGCACATCCACACCACCTGCCAGGAACGGAAGAAGAGGAACAAGAGCACGGCGGATACAAGCAACGACAGGCCCAGGAACAAGGGCATCTCAGCGCGCACCAATCCGGTGACCTCCATGCGGATGTAGGGCAGGCCGCTGTAATGCAGTTTCAGGCCTTCCTCCTGTTCGTATCGGCCGGTGCGCTGCAGGATGCGATCGATCATGTCACCGCGCTCCTCGCTGTTGAACTTGTCCGGGTTCACAAAGACCATCATCAAGCTGGCCTTCGTTCCGGTGTTGTAAAGGAGGCCCCGGTAGAACGGCAGGGCGTGCACGCGCGCCATGAGCGTGTCCATCTCGGCGCTGGTGCGCGGTGCGGCGTTCATCACCGGCACCACGCGGAAGCGCATCAGTGAGTCATCACGCAACAGGGTGAACAGGTGCGCCTCACTGAACACCGAATCCACGCCGTCCAGCTTTTTCAGGTCCTCACCCAGGGTGCTCCACGCCGCGAAGGCTTTCGGTGTGTAGAAGCTGTCGCCCTGCACGCCCACCACCATCACATTGCCGTCTTCCCCGAAAACGTCCCGGAAGTGCTCGTTGTCCACATAGGCGCTGTCCGTCCGTGGAAGCAGGCCACCGTGCTTGTAGCTCATGCCCACCGTGGTCGCCTCGTAGCCCATCACCACCGTAATGAGACCGATGACGATCAAGAAAGCGAGACGATTGCGCAGTACGATGCGAGCCAGCCAATTCCACATGAATACTCAGGGGTTCACGCATGGGCAATATACCACGCCGTGTTGCGCCGGGAGCGCTTAGGCAGATCACCCGCCACCGCACGAGCATGGGCGGCACTTCACCTTTCGCCCGCGCGGCCAACGGCTCATCGACGATCGGGCTTGCTGCGCAACTTCCCATGGGCCGGTGTCGCCTGGGCAAAACGCTCGACAGAGTTGGGGCAGGAGCACCCCGGCGGAGGTAGCTTTGCACGCCCGTAACCCGGGAACCCATGACCACCGCAGTGATCAGCAAACTCGCCGAACTGATCCGGCTGAACAAGACCGCCCTGCTGGAACGTTGGCGGGGCCAGGTGCGTGCCCTGCCTTCCGCAGCGCACCTGGACATTCCCACGCTGAACGATCATATCCCCGCTCTGCTGGAGGAACTTGCCCTGGCCTTGGAGCAACCGAGCGAAAAGACGATCGCGGAAACGTTGAAGGAAGGCACGCCGCCCGAGCATGGGATCCAGCGTTTCGAGGATGGATTCGACATCACGGAGGTGGTCGCTGAGTACAACATCCTGCGAGGTTGTGTGCACGATCTGTCATTGGAGAACAACTTGCGTTTGGAAGGAAAGCCGTTCCACATCCTGAACCGGGTGCTGGATGAAGCGATCGGCCTGGCGGTGAAAACGCACGCCGGACAGCGGGCGCTGGAAGTGAAGCAGCGCCGGGAGGAGTACCTGGCCTTCGTGGCGCACGACCTCCGAAATCCGCTCACGGCGATCTCCATGGCCGCCAGTGCTTTGGAGATGATCCTGGAGGAGCAGCCGGGCAATGTGGAAAGCGCGCAGATGCTCGCGACGCTTCACCGTAACGCGCGCCAGTTGGAAGCACTGGTCGCCAAGTTGCTGGAAGAGAACACGGATCGCGATCCCGACGAGGGCGTGCGACCGGTGAAGCGGAATTTCGAACTGTGGCCGCTGGTGCAGGCGATCGTGCAGGACATGAAGCCTTTAGCGACCCCATCCGGCACCACCCTTATCAACCTGGTGGCGGATGACGTTGTGGTGTACGCCGATTCGAGCTTGATGAGGCGTGTGTTCCAGAACCTCATCAGCAACGCCATCTCCTATTCTCCAGGAGGTGAGGTGCGTGTGGGCGGCCGCAAGAACGAGGAGGATGGCACGATGGTGTGTTGGGTAACGGATACCGGAACGGGTATTCCGGCCCATCTGCTGGAGAGCGTGTTCGAGAAAGGCGTGGGTGATCCCGAAAGGGAGGAAAGCACGGGCTTGGGACTGGCGATCGTGAAGAGCTTCGTGGAAGCGCATGGCGGCGAAGTGCATGCTGAAAGTGAGGAAGGCCACGGGACGACGATCCGGTTCACGCTGCCTGCACCGAGCGATCGGATAAAATAGACCGCTCCCCAAAGGCGCTGGGCCAGCATGGGCGCCCGTGTACTTTTGGCCGGATGCGCAGTCTGTTGGTGGTGCTCGTTCTGCTCCCGTGGTGGGCGGTGGCTTGCGCACAAGAGACGATCACCGACTCGACCTTCCACATCCGAGGTTACGAGCGCCACGATGAGCTCACCTTGCTCGCTGGCTACCACCAAGGGCGCTATGGTTTCGTGGAACTTGGTCTTGGTCGGAACATTTGGGGCGTTGTCCACCATCCCTTCGACGTAGGCTATTACCTCGGTGCGGAGCTACGGGCCGATCGCCCCGAACTCCATGGTGTGAAGGTGGGTGCCTATGTGGACGGCGGCATGGCCATGGGCATGCAACTGATACAGTATATGGAAGGGGGCGAAGGATGCACCGTGCTGCGACCGGAGATCGGTATCGGCATCTTCAAAGCCAAAATGACCTACGCGTACAACGTCGGCCTCTCGGCCCATCGGATCGAAGGCATCAGCACACACATGCTCAGCCTTACCTATGCCATCCGGTTGAAGCGACTGCAAGGCGACGACGCGAAGAAGACACAACCATGAGGAAGGCTTGCTGCATCTTTCCGAGCCTGGTGCTCCTCCTGCTCAGCGCCTGTGGCGGCGCTTCGACCCACCCGACGAATGCCCAGGACGGGCCCGAACCCGCGACGATGAAGTACAACAAGGTGTTCCCTTCGAACGAGCTAGGCTTCGCAAAAGTGAACGTCGGCGAAGGCGAGGCCTATGCCGAGGGCATCATCGACGGCAAGGGCAATGAAGTGATCGCGCCGCGAACGGACATGCTCGTGAACGACATCACCGGTGCGCAGGCCTTGGTGCAACGGGGCCGCGAGTTCCTCTTCGTTGATCTGGACAGCGGCCTGGTCGATGCCGATCAATTGAGCGCGGAGAAGGGCTACCAATACGCCGAACCCTTCCGCTGCGGCCGCGCCTTGGTGCAGGTGGATGACCGCTGGTTCTACATCGACTCGATGGGCACCAACCCGTTCGGGATCGACTTCGACTTCGACTTCGCGGAGACCTTCCACTACGACCGCGCGATGGTGAAGGAAGGAGAACAGTATCGCATCATCGATACCGGCGGCAAGACCGTGGCGCGGATGAACTACGACCAGGTGAACCTGCAAAGCCCCTGGCGCTGGCAGGTCACGAACATCAAGGGCGATGTGTATTGGAGCGGCTTCGTGGACCTCGATGGAAAGGAAGTGGTGCCCTTGGTCTACGACGAGGTGGGCTACTACGATGAGGAGGTGAAGCGTCTGCGTGTGGGCAAGGGGGAGAAGTACGGATTCCTCGATGAACTGGCCCAAGTGGCGATACCCATCATCTATGAGTACGCGGAGATCTTCGATAAACGGAAGGCGCGCGTGATGCTCAATGGCCGCCAGTTCTTCATCGACCCGAACGGCATGGAGGTGACGGAATAGATCGGACCGCGTCGAAATGGGTAACGCGCCCCCATCTGGGCTACACGGATGTGGTGGTCATGCCCTGCGGACCTTCGGTATGCGTCCATTGTGCCCGGGCGGATATGGAGAAGGAGAGTAAGGTCAGGATCGACAGGCGGAGGAGAGCGGGACCCCTGAGCGAGGGGTTTGGCGTTGATGAAGTTAGGCTGGCCAATGGGCGCAAGCACGCTTCAGGTGCGGAACGTTCCGCCGGGAAGCAACGGCCTATCTTCGAGCAACCATTACCGATCGGATCGTCCTATCCATGCTATCCGAGCCATCGACCCACCACCCATGAAGCATCGCTACACGTTCATCGCCCTCGCATTCGCCGCCACCACAGCCAGCGCCCAGTACTGGGAGCAGCGTACCGACTTCCCGAGCGTGAACCAAGCAGCCTTCGGGTTCACCATCGGCGACCGGATGTTCGCTGGCGGCGGTATCAGTGGGCTTGCACCGTTCACGGGGTATAGCGGCTTCAATGAATACCTGCCCGCCACCGACGAGTGGGTGCCGCGCACGCCCTGCCCAGGCCCCGTGCGCTATGGGGTCAGTGGCTTTGAACTTCATGGCAAGGGCTATGTGGCCTGCGGTTGGGCCACACCGGGCGCCGCCCTTACGGACTTGTGGGAATACGACCCGACCAGCGACAACTGGACACAGAAGAGCAATTTCCCCGGGGCTGCGCGCTACTCCTGCGTGTCGGTGTCGGCCGGTGGCAAGGCGTATCTCGGCCTGGGTTACGTGGGTTATTTGAACGATTGGTGGGAGTACGATGGAGCGGCCGACCAGTGGACCCAGCGCGCCAGCCTTCCCGCACAGGGACGCCAGGCCTGCACGGCCTTCGTGATCGATGATCAGATCTATGTCACTGCGGGTGCGCGTGATGTGGTGGCGCTGACCGCCAACTTTTTCCAGGAGCTCTGGCGGTATTCGCCCCTCTCCGATAGCTGGACCCTCCTGGCGCCATTGCCCGCCGATGGCCGCGTGGGTGCTTATGGATTCAGCTATGGAGGTGTGGGTTATGTGGTCGGCGGCAACTCCGGCGACGCTGATGGCCACTATGTATTGAACGATATGTGGGCCTACCGGCCTGCGGTGGACCAGTGGTACCAGATGGGCCTCTTCCCCGGTGAGCCCATGTCCTCGGGTTTCGCGTTCTCCACGAGCACCACGTGCTACATCGGCACAGGGGTCACCGCGGTGCAGAGCAACTCATGGGTGGCAACGGAACTCACCGATGCCTTCTGGGCCTATCACCCCACGGGGCTTGTCGGCGTGGGCGAACAGGAAGCGGCGGACGACCTGCGCATACGCACAGCAGCGGATGGACTGGTGGTGGAATGGCCTGCGACCAGCAAAGCGCAACAACTGCAACTCATCGACATGGAAGGCCGCGCTGTGCGGACACAAGCGGTTGGTGCGAATAGCGGGCAGGCGCTCTGCTCCACCATCGGACTTGCCAACGGACTGTATGTGGTACAACTCACGGGCGATGCGTTCGCTGAACGGCGTAAGGTGATGGTGGGGCCTCAGTAGAGTCGACCATCGCGATGATGGAGCGTCCTGATCCTTGATCCACGCGACCGATCATTGGTTTTTTTACTTCGTGGTGTTACACCCACCACCGATGAAGAAGTTCCTGAAATGGACCGGCATCGTGATCCTGTTGCTGGTCGTTGTGTTCCTGATCACGGTCTTCAGCCGCCAGAACCTCACCTTCGAGGCGCCCTATCCTGACATCACGGCCAGCGCGGATAGCGCGGTGATCGCGCATGGCGAATACCTGGTGCACGGTCCCGCGCACTGCACCGGTTGCCATACAGACAAGGCGCACGAGGCCGCCTTCCTGCGGGGGGAGGAGGTGCCCCTGCACGGCGGTTTTCCATTTGAGCTCCCGATCGGCACCATCTACACCCGCAACATCACCAACGACAAGGAGCACGGTGTGGGGCGCCTCACCGATGGCGAGATCGCCCGCACGTTGCGCTAGGGCGTGGGGAGCGATGGCCGCGCCATTTTCGACTTCATGCCCTTCTACACGCTCAGTGATGAGGACCTGCGAGCGGTGATCAGCTACCTGCGCACCATCCCCGGTGAACCAGTGGATGTGCCCGCCCACGAATTCAACTTACTCGGCATGGCGGTGAAGGCCTTCCTCATCAAGCCCATGGGGCCGTTGGACGTGGAGCGCCCGAAGACCGTGAAGCCCGATACCACTGCGGCCTATGGCGACTACCTGGCCAACAGCGTGAGCAACGGCGCAGGCTGCCACACCGAGCGCGACCTGATGACCGGCGCGTTCGTCGGTCCGCGGTTCGCGGGCTGGCTGGGGATGGAGGGCAACGCGCCGGGCACGTTCTTCAACACACCGAACCTGACCCCCGACCCGGTTACCCGCCACCTTCGCGCATGGGACTTCAACGCGTTCCAGGCCCGCTTCCGCGCAGGCGCCACCTTCGCGAACAGCCCGATGCCCTGGGCCAACTTCACCCACTTCAGTGACGATGACCTGAAGGCGATCTGGAACTACCTGCACTCGCTGGCTCCTGTGCCGCACGAGACCGGGCCGCTGGTGGCGGAAGCGAAGGGAGGGAGGATCGAACACCGAACATCGAACACCGGAAGTGGATCGGCCTTCACTGCGGTGTTCGCCATTCACCGGGCTCAATCCGGCATCACCACCAGCTGACGGAGCATGTTGGTACTATGGCCGCAGTTGTTCGCCACGGTGATGCGCAGTAAGGCTGGCATGGGCTCGGTGATGGGGTCCATCACCACCGTCTGGGCGAACGAATAGGCGAAGGCGTCCGGTTGCGCATCGACCGCGAAGAACA
The DNA here is from genome assembly GCA_039933875.1 of Flavobacteriales bacterium. Taxonomy (GTDB): domain Bacteria; phylum Bacteroidota; class Bacteroidia; order Flavobacteriales_F; family PHOS-HE28; genus PHOS-HE28. The sequence goes on from JBDTNF010000104.1 coordinate 10,830, forward strand.
CGCTGTCGGTGGCGCTCACGATCAGGCGGATCTCCACATCGTTGAGGCGTGGGTCGTCGAAGTAGCCCAGCCCGGCGCTGCAGCCGATGCTCAAGGGGATGGCGCTCCGCGGCACGCTGTCCACCACCGCTTCGTCGTAGCCCACCGACCCATTGTACAGGCCGATCTCAGGCACCACGTTCACGCACGGGTTGTCCTCGGTCTCCCGCTTGCACCCGGCGAGGATCACCATCGTCAGTATGACCAGGCATCCGGTCTTTGGCATGCGCATGTTGTGAAGATAGGTGTCCTGAATGGCGAACATCGGATGATGATCCTCGAACACCGAAGGGGAACGATAGGCACTTGGACCGCTACCCCGGTCGCATCGCGATCATCGCAATGACCACCGCGAGGAGGATCAACAAGGTTCCCGCCGCCCACCAGGACAAGCGGGGCGGTCGTTCATTGAAACCGCCTGTGGATCTCCATTTCTCTCCCTGGGTGGGCATTATGCGAATATCGAACAACGGAAAGCAACCCCCGATCCCCACGTATTTTGGCGAATGAGGTCATGAGCACAGGCGCGCATCCCCCCCACGAGCCAACCAAAGCCCGTCTTTCCGTCTTTCCTTCGTGAAGCTGAACCCATAGCTGCGTCGGTTCATCCACCATCACCATACAGTAACCATGCGTTCATCACACCTTATCGGTACGCTCGTCGGCACTTTGCTGGTGCTGTCCACCCAAGCCATGCAGGTGGTGTTGACGCCGACGCATGCCACATGCAACTATGCCAGCGGTGCCATCGATGTAACGGTGGCCGGTGGCGAGGCTCCTTACAACTTCCTGTGGAACGATGCATCGATAGAAGGCGACCGCATGGGCCTGCTGCCGGGCATCTACTCGGTAACGGTGACCGATGCGCTCCTGGACCAGGTGACCGAGCAGGTGGAGATCCTTTCGGTGCCTTATCAGTTCACGACGTACCAGCCTTATTCCTATTGCAATGCGGGTGCACAACTGTTCCCGGTGGATCCCTTGCCGTTCCCAGTTCCCGGACCTTGGTTCGTGAACGGTGAGCAGTTGTTGCCCGCGCCAGGCTATGGTGGTGGTGGCGATTCGCTATGGGCTTTTTATCCCGACCAGCAGTACTACAACTATCCCATTGTCGATGTCAATGGTTGTAGCGGCACCATCAGCGGACAGACCGGTGAGCAGGTCACAAGTTGGCCCACGCTCACGGTGACCGGGATCGACCCCTCGTGCACCAACTGGTCCACCGGTGCCATCCATTTGTTATCCTCCGATGTGGCACCTGGGGGGAGTTGGCCCCTCTTCCTTGGCCTCATTGGTGTGAACGGCCTGGAGAGCGGAGAGGTTGCGTATGTGGATCCAGGCACCCATGAGGCGCACTTCACGGGTCTCGGGCCCGGCACCTATGGCATCCACTGGTGGTTGGGTGTGACGCTCGAGTACTTGGATCCCGGAAGTTGCACGTACGACACGATATGGGTGACGATACCAAGCCTGGGTAATGCATGCGGCACACTGGGCGGTAGCAGTTGGTACGATGTGAACGGCGACTGCGTGCATGATGCGAACGAAGTGGGCATACCCTACAGTCCGCTGCAACTACAGCCCAGCGGCGAGGTGATCCTCACCAACTCCGATGGTGGCTTCCATTTGCCACTGCTCAACGGCAGCTACACCTTGGAACAATTGGACGCCACATTGGTGCCCATCTGCCCGGTCGTGCAGCCGATCCCCTTTACGGTGAACACCGATGATACGGTGCTCGCACTCGCCAACGGCAGCACGCAACCGCTGGACCTGCGCGCATCGATCGCCACAGGCACAGCGCGCCCCGGGTTCGCCATGAGCGTGAGCGCATCGGCGCGCAACCTGGGCCCGCAAGTGAGCGGGCCTGTCACCTTCACCGTGCAACTCGATCCGGCCATCACCTACACCACGGCCACACCGACACCCACGTCGGTGGCCGGCGGTACGGTGACCTGGGACCTGCCCGCCTTCAACAGCTACCAGGTGAACATGTTCCAGGTGACCTGCCAGGTACCTGCGGGCACCGCGTTGGGCACGGTGCTGGCGAACACGGCCACGGTGACGAACACCTTGCCCGATAGCGATCCAACGAACGATGTCGACGTGGTGTACACAACAGTGACGGGCAGCCTTGATCCGAACGAGAAGCTGGTGAGCACCAGCAGCAACTACAGCGACTCGCAATACTTCATCGGCACCGATGCCTTCCTCGATTACACGATCAGGTTCCAGAACACCGGCACCGACTCGGCCATCACGGTACTGGTGACCGACACACTGCCCGCGACAGTGGACATCACCAGCTTCCAACAAGGGGCGACATCGCACGCTTGCGTGGTCTCCTTCAAGCCCGGGCGCGTGGTGGAGTGGCGTTTCGACAACATCATGCTACCCGATAGCAATGTGAACGAAGCGGAGAGCCACGGGCTCACGAGTTTCAGGATACGCCCGAACGAGCCTGTGCTGCCCGGCGAGGTGATCGCCAACAACGCCGACATTTTCTTCGACTTCAACACGCCGGTGCGCACCAACGATGCAGTGGTGACGGCGGAGATGAGCACGGCGGTCGGCACTGCGGGGCAGGGCCGACCCGGTCTACGTGCCGCAGTGGTCGGTGAACACCTCGTACTGTACGCCGAAGGGGATGGCTTCGCAGCCACCTCGGTGCGCATGTTGTCCATGGATGGCCGTGTGGCGCGCTCGGTAGGGACGACCGTGATCGACCGGAACGGCACCGCGCTCGCTATCGATGGGTTCAGCAGCGGTTGCTACATGCTGTTGGTCGACGGTGCCGATGGCCACACGCGGAGCATGCGGTTCGTGAAGCCTTGATGGGGGGGGGGCGCAGCTACCGCACGACGGACCACATCCAGCCGAGCAGTACGATGAAGAGGAAGATGGCGATGAGGCGATAACCCCAGGGCATCGGCGGTCCTTTTTTGCTTCCCATGCTGAAAGGTAACTCCATGTGCCAGCGATATCGCACACCGTGATCCGTAGACCGTCTCCCGCAACCTCAGTAAGCCTGCACCACCTCGGCTCCCGGTGCTTCGTCCTTCACGGCCTCGATGCCTTTATCGCGCGATGCGGTACTGGAATACAGTTCGCTGGTGCCCACCACTTCGCCGTCGTAGGTCTGTAGCATGAAGCTGTGGCCGGCATCGGTGCGCTTGCGCTCGTAGTTCATGGCGTTCGGCGCGAGCTTCTGGGCCAGGCTCACGCCGTCCTCCACCTCCTCCCGGCTGGCGTATCCTTCACTGGTGAGGATCACCTTTCCATCGGCTTTCAGCCGGAAGCAGAGGTCGCCGTTATCGTCGCGGAACAATTCGAAAGTGCCCATGTGCGTGCTCGTGAAGGCCGAACCTACGACATCGTAGTGCGAACGACCGGAAGTACCCCTGGCGTTCGAGGTCACGGCGCCATGGATGATCACCTTCGGCGACTATGGCGTACCTATGCAGTATGCCGCGCGTTGCACCACCCACCTCTGTTGTCCTGATCAAGTTGAAACTGATCGGCATGGACCGCGCGGTGAACCCCGATTACCTGGAGGCGATCGAGCGCACCAACGCCACGGCGGAGGCACTGGCCGAACGCTATGAGAAGGCGGGCCCGTTCTACTGCCCCGAGCATCCCGATGGGCAGCCGAGCATCGAAGTAGCGGCGATCTTCCAATCGTCGGTGAAGGTGCGGCAGGTGAAGTTCTGCTGCCAGGCCCTGGCCGATCAAGTGGAGGAACGCATGGCGGCGGCGAAGGGCTGAGCGGTCTTCCGGGGAAGCGGGTCAACATTCTCCAGGCGTATTGGGCAACGTTCGCGACGATCCCGTTCGCGGTGCTCAGCCGTAAAGCGCAGGGCTCAAGCAAGTTCCACCTAGGGGAACGCACTTTGCCGACGGTGGGCAAACCTGAAGAAACCATGAAGACCAAAGCGATCCTGTCAGCTGCCGCATGGTGCTTGCTGACACTTGCGCAAGCGCAAGAAGGAACCACACCGGTTCCAGCCAACAAAGCGGCCGTTACCCCAGACGCGCAAGTGCCCGCGCAGAAGAGTGCGTACCACGAGTGCTTCGTGACGGCGGGACCGAGTACGTGGAAGGCGTTGGGCCTCGATGACCAGCAGGCCACCCGCGTGGCCGACCTGCAGTCGCGCTACAAAGCGGAGATGAACCCACCAAAGGAGGAGAAGAAGGGCAAGGCCACTGCACCGAAAGCCACGACCGCGCCTGTGGATAAGACCGGCACCGTGGAAGCTGTCGCACCCGATGCGATGGAAATGCCGCAGTTCGCTTCGGTGGACGATGAACTCCGTTCGATCCTTACGCCGCAACAACTGACGCTGTGGGAGAAGAAATGCTCGCACATTGAACCGATCGGTGTTGTGACCCCATAAGGATCACGTGAAGGTTGCAAGGGAGCCCTCCGATCCGGGGGGCTTCTTCGCATCAGGACGTTGCTACGAAGTACATCTCCAATTCACCCTTGCCCTTCGCCTGCACTTTCCCGCGCGGCGTGAACGTGAGGCCTGGCTCATCCTTCACCAGTGCATAGGTGGCCTCACTGACATTCACCTGTCCCACTTCGCCGCTGCTCTCCATGCGGCTGGCGGTATTCACGGTGTCGCCCCAGATATCATAGGCGAACTTCTTCACGCCCACGATGCCTGCGACCACCGGGCCGGTGTGGATGCCGATCCGGATCTCGAAGTAGGGGAGACCGGCCACCACTTTGCGAGCTCTGCCTTCGGCGATGAAGTCGCGGATCTCCAGTGCGGCCTTCACCACATCGAGCGCATGCGTGGTGTTCGCGGTGGGCAGACCACCGGCGGCCATGTAAGCATCGCCGATGGTCTTGATCTTCTCGATGCCGTGCCTGGCCACGATGTGGTCGAAGGCGCTGAAGCACTCGTGTATGTCGGCGACCAATTCCTTCGCCGTGAGCTTTTCGCTCATGGTGGTGAAGCCCTTGAAGTCGGTGAAGAGCACGGTGACGTGATCGATGAGCTTGGCATCGGCCGCACCCTTGGCCTTCAATTCTTCCGCGACCTCTTCCGGCAGGATGTTCAACAACAGTTCATCCGAACGCTCCTTCTCGTGACGGAGTTCCGCAGTGCGCTCATGCACCTCCTGATCGAGCTCATCGCGCTGCCTTGCCAGAAGACGGTTGTGGTACGCCGACCGCACCGCGAGGAAGATGGCGATGGTGACGGGCATGGTCAGGTAGTACGAGAACCGGAGGAAGGTGCGTAACCAACGCACCATTTCCAGACCTGTGATCTGGTAGAACTGCTCCAGGAAGACCCCGTTGACGATGAAGAGGACCGCCCCGATGCCGATGATCCAACTGCCGTGCACCTTTCTTCGCACCGCACGTATGGCCTGTCGCGCCACCTCGAAGAAGAACAAGATGGTGAGCCAACCGTCGAGACCAACATCCATGGTCGGATCGAAGTAGGGCCAATAGCTCATGATGATCATGGCCAGCGTGAGCGAGCCGAAGAGCAGCATGCTGCGGCGATCCACGGTGGCGAACAGCGCACGCATCACCACCACCAGGAACAGGATCGACAGCGGATAGACCAGTGGGTTGAGCATCGTGATCACACTCACCGTATTGAGCGAAAGACCGAAGTCACCCTTGGGTGGGATGTTGCTGAAGGCGACCAATGCCATGAGCAGCGAGAAGAGGGCCAGCATCATCCAGCTCTTGTCCCGTTTGGAGCGTGACATGATGACACCGGCCAGCAACAAGATGATGAGGTTAATGCCGAGGAACATCCCGTACTGGAGCAGGGTGCTATCCTGCATGCGCGCGATGGTCCCGTCCACTTCCGGGAGGTGCAGGGTGAGGGCCAGCCTGTTCGCCTTTTCGAAACTCGGCAGGAACATGGGGGCGTAAACGCGGCGTACGGCGATCGTTTCAACCCGACCGTCACCAGCGAACCGCAGGCGCACGTGACGACGTGGAACAAAGTCGGCGGCCTGGTACCCTTTGCCGGTCCCGTATGCGGGCATCGTCCCGAAGCGCTCCATCAGTTCGCCGTTGAAGAACACCTCCAAGGCACCCTGCGTGCAGATGCCAAGGTCCACCGGAGCGTTGGCGAGCTTGGGATCCACGCCCAGTACAAAGCGCACCCAATACACTTGACCGCGCACGAGCCCGGCGTCTTTCAAGCTGTCCAATGGCTGCCAGTGGCTGTCATCGAACTCGCGTGCGGCGAACGCTGGATCGTCGGCGCGCAGGTAGCGCGGGTGGCCCTGTCCGACCAGATCGATCCCCGGAACGGAGATCACGATGTTGCGCACGAAGGCACGCCCATCGCGAAGAGCCTTCGCCGTGATCACGAACGTGTCCGGTTGCGCTCCTGCCATGGTCGGGCAGAGCAGTGCGAGGAACAGGAGCAGCGCGACCTTCTTCATGGATCACGTGCAAGGTCGGATGTTATTCCGTTCGGAGAACCCGTATTTCCACCTGTTCTGCGACGATCCCTAACGTGCCCATCACGAAGTACATCTCCATTTCCCCCTTCCCCTTGGCCTGCACCTTGCCGCGTGAGGTGAACGTGAGCCCCGCCTCGTTTTTCACCAACGCATAGGTGCTCTCGCTGATGTTCACCTTGCCGATCTCGCCGCTGCTTTCCATGCGGCTCGCCGTGTTCACGGCATCGCCCCAGATGTCGTACTGGAATTTCCGGACGCCGACGATGCCGGCCACCACGGGACCTGAATGGATGCCCACGCGCATGTGGAAGGCGGGTTTGCCCTCAGCCTCGCGCACGCGCGCGCGATCGATCATGAAGGCCTGCATCGCGAGGGCGGCGCGCACCACGTCCACCGGCTCGCCGATGTCGGGATCGGGCAGACCACCGACCGCCATGTAGGCATCGCCGATCGTTTTGATCTTCTCCACACGGTGCACACCCATGAGGTGGTCGAAGGCCTCGAAGCAGGTGTTGATCTCGGCGACGAGGTCGGCGGGGGAGAGTTGTTCGGCGATGCCGGTGAAGCCCTTGAAATCGGTGAAGAGGACGGTGGCCCGTTCGAAGAGGCGGGCGTCCGCATGCCCCTTGCGCTTGAGCTCCTCGGCCACTTCGGCCGGAAGGATGTTGAGGAGCAGGCCTTCGGAGATGTCCTTCTCCTTCTGGATCGCCGCGCGTGAGCGACGCGTATGGCGCAAACGTGTCCAGAGCCCGATGGCCAGGAGCAGCACACCACCGCCGCCCGCGAGGCCGAGGTTGCGACGGTTCTTCTCCTGCTGGAGTTGTTCGCGCGCGATGGCGTCGCGCTTGACCTGCTCGGCCCTCATCTCCACTTCCTTCTTCTCGTAGGCGTACCGGTACTGCTCGCGGATGGAACTGCGGCGGGCGTCCTCGTTCACCACGCTATCGCGCATCCGGATGTAGAGGTCGTTCATTTCCAATGCGGGCTGCCAGAGGTGCCGGGTGCGGTAGATGCGGCCGAGCAGTCCAGCGGCATCACGCAGTTGTTGCGGATAACCCAGTTCGCGGGCGAGCGTCAACGCTTGTTCGCCCAATTCGATCGCCATGGCGGTGCGCCCGGCCCGCTCTTGTGCGGTGCCCATCATCGTCAACGCGGTGGCTCTTCCGCGTTTGTCATCGCTGGCCTCGAACTGCGCCAGGCTCTGTCGGGCATGTTGCAAGGCGGCGTCCACCTCCCCCATTTCCAGTTCGATGCCGGCGATGTTGCGGAGGGAGTAACCCATGCCGCGTGCATCGCCCACGGTATCGTGCAACGCCAAGGCGCGTTGATAGTGGCGCAATGCTTCTTCGGTACGCCCATCCTCCTGGAGCACCCCGCCGATGTTGTCCTCGGTGCTCGCCATGCCATAGGCATTGTGTAACGCCTCTTGCGCGGCGAGGGCGCTTTCGAAATGGGCCAGGGCTTCCTTCCGGTCGCCTTGGTCGCGATAGATACCGGCGATGTTGTGCAGCGCGGTCGCGATGCCTTCGTTGTCGTTCAGTTTCTCGTAAAGCCTCAAGGCCTCGGTATAGTGTTCCATCGCGTCGGGGATCTTTCCCTGATCGTAAGCGATGAGGCCGATGTTGTTCAGGGAGGTGGCGATCCCGGAACTGTCGCCCAGTTCACTCCGGATGGCGAGACTGTTGCGGTGTGCGGCCAGTGCTTCCTCCAGATGGCCCTGGTCTTTGTAGATGGCACCGAGGTTGTTCAGCACAATGGCTTCCTGCTGCTTGTTGTGCAATTGGCGAAAGACCGTGAGGGAGTGTTCGTAGTGCAGGATCGCCGATGCGATGTCGCCACGCTGTTCCGCGAGATAGGCGAGCCAGCCCTCCACCTCAGCAATATCCTTGGGGTACCCGGCACGTTGCGCGAGCACAAGCGCCTGTTGGCAGAGGAGCTCCGATGAGTCCGGCCGGTCCAGGAGCAGTTCACCGGCGCGCGCCACCAGTCGATGCACACGCGCGCTGTCCTGTGCGGCAGTGGTGGGCCGACCAGTATCCTGTGCACGAAGGATCAGGCTGCAGGGTAGGGAGAGCAGGAAGAGAATTACCAGCCGCATGGCGGGATGAAATTGCCGTGCGCATCGATCGGTTCGGACACACAAGCGTTCCGATCATGAACGATCGCTCGTTCAACCCGACGCTGGTCCGATGGTCATCGGTGGTTGAGAGGCTTCAACATTTCCCGAGCCCGTGGAAGACCACACAGAGGGCGAGGGTGAACAGGAAAGTGGCGAGGCTGCGTGAGATGGTAAGTGTCATGTTGGTTCGTTCTTGCCTCCAAGTTGTCCTTTGTCCAGGGGAACGATGAACAGGAACCGGGGAACGGTTCGGGCGAACGAGGTACCGTATTACAAAGGGCTGGACGGTGTGAAGGGCGATCTACAACGTCGGTCCGATGAAGTCCCAAAGGTTCCCATAAAGATCGCGGAACACGGCCACCATGCCCCAGGGCTGTTGTTCGGCCTCGCGCACGAACTCCACGCCGTTCGCTTTCATCGCCGCATGGTCGGTGTGGAAGTCATCGGTGTGCAGGAAGAGGAATACGCGACCGCCGCTTTGGTTCCCGATGGCGGCGACCTGTTCAGGTGACGCGGCACGCGCCAGGAGGATGCGGCATCCGGTGGATCCCTTCGGCGCGAGGAGCACCCAACGCTTCGTCTCGCTCAACGAGGTGTCCTCGATCAATTCGAAACCGAGCTTGCCGGTGTACCATGCAATGGCGCGATCGTAATCGTCCACCAGCAAGGCGAGTTGTGCGAGGCGTTGGCTCATGACGATCGATGTGTGATGACAAGTCTACGGATCGAAGAGCATGCGCTATGATGCACGTGCGCGCTGCGCGATGCGATGATGTGTTGAGCGATGAACGCGTTCGTGTGAAGATGAACGACGCGATGATCGATGCGCATCATCACCTCATCGCGGTCGCGATCGATCGCATCGGAGAATGACGTTCACGATATCAACAGGTATACGTTAAGAGATTGTTGGTGCGAGTTGTTCACAGCACGATCGCTGAGGTTACGTTTGACAAAACCTTTTCGTCATGGCTAAGAAAGCAGCAAAGAAGAAAGCCGCCCCTAAGAAGGCCGCGAAGAAAGCAGCCCCCAAGAAGAAGGCGGCCGCTAAGAAGAAGAAGTAAGGCGTTATCACTAACGCGCGAGAAGCCCCGCCCAGCGGGGCTTCTTCGTTTTCCGTCGGGTCGTTCGCAGCACGTTGAACAACTCCGCGTTCCGTGCGCAACACATGCGCATCGAACACATCATCAGCGAATACGCATCACTTGAAATGCACCTTCAGCTCATCGCTGAAATAGTGCAGGGCGTTCTTCACGCCGAGGGGAAGACCACCTCCCAACGCACAGAGCGATCCGATCTCCATGGTCTCGATCAGGTCATCGAAGAGCGCACGGTCGATCTTCCGGTCATGCACGCGCGCACCTTCGATCAGCTCCTTGCCACGTGTCGATCCGATGCGGCACGGGAAGCACTTGCCGCAACTTTCCATCGCGGTGAATTCGAAGAGGTGCTCCAGGTAGAGCGCCATGGGAAAGTCGGCGGGGATGGAGAGCACGCTCGCATGGCCGAGCAGGAAACCGTTCTTCTGGAAACTCTCGAAGTCGATGCCGAGGTCGTTGATCTTCGTCAGCGGCACGATGCCACCGAGCGGTCCGCCGATGTGCAATGCCTTCGTCGGGCGTGAGAAGCCCTGGCCGAGTTCATCGATCACCTTGCTTAACGGCGTGCCGCACTCCACCTCATAGAGGCCCGGCCGCTTGAAGCCGCTATCGAGGCAGACCAATTTGCTGCCGTTGCTCTTCTCGGTGCCGAGCTTTGTGAAAGCCGCGCCGCCGTGTTTAGCCACCCAGGGCACACAGGCGAGGGTCTCCACATTGTTCACCACGGTAGGCCGGTTGAACAAGCCCTGTTGGGCAGGATAGGGGGGGCGCGTGCGGACCTCACCGCGCTTGCCCTCGATGCTGTTGAGTAGCGCCGTCTCCTCACCACATACATAGGCGCCGGCCGCCTTGATCACCTTGAACCGGAAATTGAACCCGGAACCTTTGATGTCGGTGCCGATCCAACCCTTCGACTGGATGTCGGTCACCGCCTGTTTCACGATCTCCACCGCCTCGGGATACTCGGCCCTTATATAAAGGACCCCCGTGTCGGCACCGACGCAGAAGCCGGCGAGCATCATGCCGAGCAGCACGAGGTGCGGCCGTTGTTCCAACAGGTAGCGATCGCTGAACGCGCCCGGGTCCCCTTCATCCGCATTGCATACGATGTACTTCCGTGGGGTGCCATTGCCGGAAGTGTCCGTCGCGTCCTTGCAAGCTTGCAACTTGAACCCCATGGGGAAGCCCGCACCCCCACGTCCACGGATCGTCGCGATCTTGATCTCGTTCAGCACATCGGCGCTGTCGCCTTTCAGAACCCGTTCCCACAGCGCGTAGAACTCATCGAGCGGTGGCATCGGGGCGGTGAGGATCGGCTGAGCCATGGATGTACCGACATGGTGTTTGCCACCAGGGTCGGTCACCGCGAGGCCGTCCTCACGAGGCTCTGCGAGGTGACGCGAAGCGGTCTCGTTCAGGATCGCCTCGATCCCATCGACTGCGCTCCCACTGTAGTTCCTGTCACCCACATTGAACGCGCTGTTCTCATGGCATCGTCCAAGGCAGCACATGTGCCCGATCTCCTCCGCCTTGAAGTGCTTCGCCAGTTCGTGGTGCACCTTGTCCTGCGTTCCCGCTACGAGGCATGCGCTGCCGTTGCACACATAGGCCTTCTTGCCCTGATTCTCCTTCTTGAGGAAGTCGTAGAACGAACTGGTGCCATAGGTGATCGCCTCGCCGATCAGGAAGTCGTCCGCGATCTCCGTAAGTGCCGATGTGTCCGGTGTACCGGTTTTGGCGGCCGCCTCCTGGAGGCGTTCCCAGAGCGGGTCGTTCAGTTCCTTGTCGTCGCGACCACTGAGGGAGGAGATGTTCTTGGACATGTGGATCCGAAGTTAGTCCACCAGCGGATCGACGTCACCGCTCCTTCGCTTCCGCGTGTAGCGCTTCCTGCTCTCCACCTTCTTCGTGCGGAAGCGTCCGTCGAGCGCACCGGCCGCTTTCTGTTCGGCGCGTTTCGCCGCGCGCTCGATGCCGAGCAGGTCTTTCTTCGCCCGGGCCTTGCGCTTCGAGCCGGGTGTGGGTTTCTTCCGCATGACCCTGCGAAGATCGCGAACGGAGGAACTTGCAGGATCAATGGCGCTGCTCGATATTGGTGGCACCAAACCACCACTCAATGAAAAAGTTCCTGAAGATCATCGGGGTCCTGTTGTTGATCCTGGTACTTGTTGTCGTAGGCGCCATCACCTATGTCACGCAGGCGATGCCCGATATCGCCGTGCAGACCGACCTGAAGGTCGAAGTCACACCAGAGCGCGTCGCGCGCGGGGAATACCTGGCCAACAATGTCTGCGTGTGCATGGATTGCCACAGCACGCGCGACTGGAACAAACTGAGCGGGCCATTAACGCCAGGCACCCTGGGCAAAGGTGGTGAGCGATTCGACGAGACGATGAACTTCCCAGGCAGCCTCACCAGCAAGAACATCACCCCGTTCGGGATCAAGGATTGGAGCGATGGGGAGATCTACCGCGCGATCACCAGCGGCGTGAGCAGGGACGGTCACCCGTTCTTCCCCGTGATGCCTTATCCGAACTTCAATAAACTGGCAACGGAGGATGTGTACAGCATCATCGCCTACGTGCGTTCGTTGGCACCCATCGAAACGGAGACGTATCCGGCCAGCGCGATCAACTTCCCGGTGAACATCATCATGCATACGATACCCGAGCCCGCCCACCCGATGGAACGTCCGGCCCCCACGGATCCCACGTACGGCGAGTACATGGTGAACGCGGCCGGATGCAAGGAGTGCCATACCCGGACCGAAAAGGGAAAGAAGGTCGGCGAGTTGTACGCTGGGGGCTTCGTATTCACGTTCCCGAGCGGTGCGGTGGTGCGGTCCGCTAACCTCACCCCACATCCCACGGACGGGATCGGGGCCTGGGACAAGGCCACCTTCCTCGCCCGTTTCAAGATGTACGCCGACAGCGCCTACGTTCCTCCACCGGTGGATTGGGCCAAAGCGAATTTCCAGACCGTGATGCCCTGGACGATGTACTCGCGGATGAGCGAGGAGGACCTTGGTGCGATCTACGATTATCTGCACGCGTTAGCCCCCGTGGCAGGCCGCGTGGAGAAGTGGACGCCGCCCGGCAGCTGATCCGCCTAGCGCAGGCAGCCGTACAGGTATACGTCCAGCAACTGTCCATCGCTGGTACGGAAGTCCCGGCGCAGGAGTCCTTCGCGCTGGAAGCCGCAGCCTTCCACCACGCGGATGCTGCCGATGTTATCCGGGGCGATGCGCGCGTAGACCTTCTGCATATCGAGTTGGGTGAACGCGTAGTCCGTGGCCCAGATCACACCCAAACTGGTGATGCCGCGCCGCTCGTAGATGGAACTGATGAAGTACGCGGTCTCGCACTTGGGGATGCTCCAGTCGAACTCCTTGAGGAAGACCAGCCCGATGGGATCGCCGCCCTCGTAGTCGCGCATCACGAAGCAGTAGAACTCGCGTCGCGTGGTGCGCACTAGGATCTCCTTGATGTAATCGCGCGTCGCGCCGGGATCGGAACACCGCGCGCTCGTCACCGGGAAGTAGGTGTTCAACCGGGCGCGCTCCTGATCGACCAGGCGGAAGAGCCCCTTGAAGTCGTCCTTGCGGATCGGTTCGATGATGACGGAGTCGGTCATTGTTCGTCGGCCATCTTCAGCGCTGCGGCGCGCATGGCGTGCGCCCGTTCCACACCAAGGTAACGTTCGACCGCCGCATGCACGAGGTACACCAGCGGCGTGGCGAGCACTGCGACGATCAGCTTGTAGCAATAGGCGGTGAGTACCAATGCGGTAGCGAGCGCGAAGGGCATGCCCTTGAAGATCCAAAAGGCCACGTAGGTCACCACCACACTGTCGATCAGCTGGCTCACGATCGTGCTCCCCGTGGCGCGCAACCAGATGCGTTTGTCGCCGGTGATGCGCTTGATGCGCCGGAAGATGAACGCATCGACGAGCTGCCCGATGACGAAGGCCGTGAGCGACCCGAGGATGATGTTCATGCCCAGTCCGAAGATGGTCGTGAACGCCGCCTGCATGTCGGGTACACCTTGAGCCGCACTGCTCGTGATCCACCAGCCGAGGTCCGGCGGCATGTGGATGGCGAAGTACATCACGATGAACGCGAACGCGATCAACCCGGTGGTGAGCAAGGTGAGGAAACGCACACCGCGCACGCCGTAATAGTCGTTGATCACGTCCGTCATGATGAACACGATCGGCCAGGGTAGTACGCCCACACTCAGCACGAAGCTCAGGTTATGCTGTCCGAGAAGGGTGAAGCTAGCCTTCGAAAGGCCGAGCGCGGTCTCAAGCTGGAACAGTTTCACGCCGATCATCTCCGCGATCAACGCGTTGGCCACGAAGAACGCGCCGAGCACGATGAACAGCCGCGTGGCCTTGTCCCCAAGGATGGAGTGGATCATGCCGTGACAAGATCGCCAACGCGCACCACATTCCCGCTCAATGCCATCGCGTTCATCCCGAAATCCACTTTCACTTCGCCTTCCACACCTTTCTTTCTTCGGTAGGTGGCGAGGGTTCGCAACGGCTCCTTTCCACGTTCGCCTGTCTGTTGATCGGTTGTGATGATCACGCAACGGGTGCATGGTTTCACGAAAGCAAAGCGCGCGTCACCGATCGCGATCTCCTTCCATGTGTCCTCTTGAAAGGCCGGGCCCCCGGCGATCACGATGTTCGGACGGAAGCGTTCCATCGGTACCCGATCGCGCTCCAGAAGTATTCGTGCGTTGAGGTCATCGAGCGATGCCTGCGAGATGATCAGGTAGGGGAAGCCATCACTGAGCGACGTGATCCCTTCCGCATAGCGCGCATCCACTTTGCGATGCGCGGCATCGGGCATGAAGACGAGCGAGCAGGTGACACCAAGTTTCTCAACGAACCAGGCCGACGCTTCGATCGGTGCGTGACACACCTCCACAGTATCTTCCCATACCTGCGCGTTCGCCACACCACCGGCATCGATGGTCCAGGGCAGGTCGATCGCATCGCCATCGCGTAAATCGGTGACACGAAAGCCGTGAGCGGTCGGTGAGCAATGCAGGCATGCCATCGCGGCTACCTCGCGTTGCGAAATGAAAAGTCCGCTGGCGTCCACCAGCATCCAGCGGCGATCATGCGCAAAACCGCGATCGGTGATGTGCGCATCCGCTACGGAAAAGCCGCCGAGTGATTTGATCGGGTAGAGGTGCAACGATGCGACCCGCAGGCTCATGGGCGGACCACGGACTTCAACACTAGGATGCCATCGATCCGCAGCCGGATGAAGTACACTCCCGGCGCCTTGGGCAAATGCAAGCGCCATCCTTTCGCCAAACGTTCGGTTTCAGCATCGATCAGTGCGCCGCGAGCATCGTGTACGCCGAGCAGTTCGATCAAGCTGCGATCCGTGGCCGTGATGGTGAGCCATCCGTCCGATGCCGGATTGGGGAACAAGAGCACGCGGTTCTCCGCGGCTTCGGCGATGCCCGCCGGACCGATGCCCAATGAATCGATCGCCACGAGTGTCGGAGTGCCATCGGTCGCGGCGAGCATGTCGCGGAACGTGTCGATGGGTGCGCTGTGCTCGTTGAACATCGAGGCGTTCCAGGCTGGCGGCACCGGCTGGTAGAACACCCGCGCATAAGCATGCAGGCCTGAACTGACCGCAGTGATCGGCACGTGATAGTGAACGATGTCGGTACCGCTGCCTTCCTCGCCGAGGGAGTTGTGGTTGAAGTCCACATCGAGCAGTGCGTCACCCGCGATCAACGTGGTGTCGTAGCTCGGATGCGTCATGCTGAACCCGGCGGGCACCAGGCGGTTGTCCTTGATCGGCGACTTCGCGCGTTCGAGCACGGTGGTCGCGTTGCCGTTCACATCGCCCATCACCATCTCGTAGATCTGCACCTGATCCGGTTCGGTGATCACATTGTAGTGAGGTTCGTAAGGCGTGTCGTGCCCCTCCACTTCGTAGTCGCTGTCGGTGCGGCCACTGCTGAATACCGTGTCACCTTCCGCATCAACGACCGTGAACTGGACGAAGGTCCGGCGCGATGGATAGCCGCTGGGGAAGCGATGTCCGGCCCGGTTCTCCAACCGCAGTTCGTAGAACGCGGTGTCGGCCGTTCGATCCGCCAGGGTGAGTTGGAGATCGAGCGTGCGTTGCGTGAGCATCGCGCGTGTGCGTGCTATCGTGCTGTCGAACTGTACCTCACTGGCCGGTATGCCGAGCACCTCGCGGTTCGCCTTCAATAATTGCAGCATGTGCACGTTCCCACCGGCGAGGTGATGCAGGCCGAACGGGTTCTGTCCGGGCAGGAAAGCATAGTTCGCCGCGAGGATGATCGGCTCGTTGAGGCGCGGCATGTGGCAGGTATTGCAGTGCGTGCCGTTCGCGCTATACACACTGTTCAACCATTCGTGGTAGGTGGCCTGTTCCACGAACTCATCACCGGTCTCGTTCCCGTCGAGGTCGATGGTCTGGGTGATCAGCGTGTGGCAACCCGCGCACACCTTGCTGTTGGTGATGTGCGTGCCCTGACCGGGAGTGAAGCCGACGAAGAACTGCATGATCGCCGGATTGATCTGGTCATCGGAGTAAGGACCGTACACGCGCGCCGAATCGAACTGAAGTTCGCCTGAGAAGTAAGTGCCGGCCGTAGCCTGCGATTGCATGTGGCAGGAAAGACAGCTCACGCCATCGTTGCCCAACGTACTCGTGTCCATGTTCGCCATCGTGAACGGTGGATGCCCCAACATGCGCTCATCGTGCATGCCCAGCGGTGCGTGGCAACTCAGGCATTTGTTCTCGATCGTCACCTGGTGTCCAGGGTTCACGATCACCTCGTGGCTCACTTTCGCACGGAAGAACGGATCGCGCCCGCTGTTGGCCATCATGGTGCTGCGCCAGTCGCTCACCACGTTCACGTCGCGACCCGCGGCATCAATGCTGGCCAGTGTATCCGGGTCGCGACCATGGCAGCCCGCGCAACGACCACTGGTCCAGAAGTAGGCGCTCTGGAATACCGGCAGCGTGTCAAGACTCCGGAACAGCGCCAATTCCAACCGGCCGTGCGGACCTTCCACCGGCCGCGTCGCCTCGTTCCATCCGGCGAACACCAGCACAATGCCGAGTGCTCCGCCCAGGAACAGCCAGCGGCGCAAGGACGAGCGTTCGATCTTCGACATGGGGCACGAAAGTTAGGAGGGGCGCGACCGTGGTTCCTTTCTAGGAGGGCCTTTTCGGGGCGCTACGGTTGGAACGCCTGAGCGCTGGACGCTGTTCGCGGATCGCTTCCGAACTGTCTCCCTCGGTACGAGGGAGGGAGGAGGGAGCCGAAAGCGCGATCCGCTCCAGCATTAGCGATACACCGATCATTCCCCGCAGAACGTTGTCCGTAACAATGCCCCTTGTCCCGAACAGCAGTGTGCCCTGGAATTACTTTCGCCTCATGACCCGAGCCATGGATCGCGTTGCTCCCCTTCTCCTTGGGAGAAGGGGCCGGGGGATGAGGTTGTATTTCGCGTTCCTTCTCACCCTCTTCACGCTCCGCTCCGCAGCGCAAGCCGTGGAACCCTTCGTGGACTATTGGGACGCGAAGAAGACCATCAAGAAGAGCGAAGGACTGATGGTCAACGGCCGCGAATGGGGCGAGTGGAAGTTCTACGACCCGCAGGGCCACCTCACCGAGCAGGCCGACTTCAAGAGCGGCGAGCGCGATGGCCATGTGCGGATCTTCTATCCCGGTAGTGCGCAGGTGCAACACGATGGCTGGTTCAAGCGTGGCGTGCAGGATAGCGTGATCACCAGCTATTACATGAGCGGTCTCACGATGGAACAAGGCGCGTACGTGAAAGCGGTGAAGGACGGCCCGTGGAGTTATTGGTACGCCGATGGCAGGCCGATGCTCAATGAGCTTTGGTCCAAGGGCATCGCCTTGAGCCTTGACGCATGGGACAAGGACAGCGTCCAGACCTTGGTGAAGGGCGATGGGCTCGTGCGCAGCTATTATCCAAGTGGTGGAGTGGCCGAACTCGGCAACTACAAAGGCGGTGTGCGGAGCGGTGAGCAATTCGAATACTGGCCCGCGGGCAATGTGAAAGTGCAGGGCACCATGGTGGGCGGTGTGCGCCACGGCGAGTGGAAGTGGTTCCACTCCAATGGCAAGCCCGAGAAGGTGGCCACGTATAAGAGTGACAAGCTCGATGGTCCGTACGCGGTGTACTTCAGCAGCGGGAAGCCCAATGTGACCGGCTGGCATGTGGCCGACCAGAAGGACAGCCTCTGGACCTGGTACCTCACTACAGGCAAGAAGGATATGGAAGGGTCGTTCCGCAACGGGCTGCGCGAAGGCGTGTGGAAGTTCTGGTACCCCAACGGCGAGGTGAGCAGCACAGGCGGCTTCGCAGCGGATAAGGAACAGGGCGAATGGGTCTACTTCTATGAGAAGGGCCAGTTCTGGAAGAAGGGTGCCTTCACCGCAGGTGAGAAGGATGGTGTGTGGACGACCTGGTACGAGGGCGGACAGAAGCTCCAGGAAGGCCCCTATAAGAATGGTAAGGAGGAAGGGGAGTGGATGAGCTGGTTCGAGACCGGCAAGCAGAAGACCATCGGCACTTTCGTCGCGGGGCAGATGAACGGCATCTGGCGGGGCTTCTTTCCCGATGGCCAGCCCGATTACGAGGGCAGCTTCAAAGCCGACTTGAAGGATGGCCCTTGGAAACTCTACACCGAAAGCCCACCGGGCAAGGACATCGGTGGTCGTGTACGGGAGGAAGGCGGTTATATGGAAGGCCGCAAGAGTGGGCGCTGGGTCACCTACAATGTGAATGGCATCGCCGTGATGGAAGGCAGCTATGTGAACGGCCAACCCACCGGTTCATGGACCTACTTCGATGATGCCGGCGTGAAGATGCGGGAGCAGCAGCTCCTCAACGGCGACCCTGACGGACCCTGCGTGGTGTATGACGAGCGAGGCCGTGTGGTGATGCGCACCAACTACAAGGCGGGCCGCCTGCACGGTACCCAGACCACCTTCGACACCGATGGCCGTCCTACCAAGACCACGGAGTACGTGGAGGGAGAGTTGAAGAAGGCGCCACCGGCACCTGCGGAGAAGCCTCGCGGGGGTGGAGTGCCGGGGGGGCGGTGACAAGTTCGGGGTGTCTTGCTGTTGGCCCGTTGTCAAGGGCGAACGTTGATTGGATGAACTTGCTGCGTGCTCGATACATATGCGTGCTGCTGGGCTTGATGGCCTTGCCTTTCGTAAACGCGCAACAGGGCATGAACAACCTTTGGTTGGGTGGCTTCGATAGTGATGGCCCTCCTCCCTTCGGCGGCATCGATCTGGATTTTGAGACCGGAAACATGGTCATATCCACAATCTCAAGGTCCATCGGCTATCGGAGGACATCGGCGAACATCACCGACATGAACGGCGAGTTGCTTTTCAGCACCAATGGAGCCTATATCGCCAATGCTACTGGTGATACTATGCTCAACGGTACTGGCCTAAACCCGAGTGATTACACGTCCTCTTATCCGGAGGGTTTGTATATCTCGCAAGCCTGTTTGATCCTGCCCAAACCAGAGACTGCTGGCATCTATTTCCTGTTCCACGGGACGTTGGATGATCAGATCGGGCAATTCGCCAAGTATCTCTATCTCACTACGATCGACATGAGCCTGGACGGTGGCTTGGGCGGTGTGGTAGCCAAGAATGAGATCCTCTTCACGGATACGCTGAATGTGGGCAAGATCACGGCTGTGCGCCATGCCAACGGTCGCGACTGGTGGGTCTTCTGCCATAAGCAGACTACAAATATTTTCTACCGGCTGCTTGTCACACCCTATGGCATATCTGGCCCGGACCAACAAGCCATCGGTATACCGCGGTACGCTGATATCGGACAAGTATGCTTCTCCCCCGATGGAAACAGGTTCGCGTATTACTGGGGTGAAGGAGAGGACTTGGAGATCTTCGATTTCGATCGTTGCACTGGCCAGTTCTCCGATCCGGTGCACATCCTGATCAACGATGCCAATACCATGGGCGGCGTGGCCTTTTCACCGAATAGCCGTTACCTGTATGTCTCGTCCGTCGAGGATGTATATCAGTATGACACCGAAGCACCGGACATCGAAGCGAGCATGGTACACATCGCCGAGTGGGATGGCTTCTATTCGCCGAGTCCGCCCTTCGCCACCTTATTCGATCTAGCGCAACTTGCTCCAGATGGCAAGATTTACATCTCCACAGGCAATGGTACTCAGCACTTGCATGTGATCCATGATCCAGACGAGGCTGGCTTGGCTTGCAACATGGAACAACACGGCATTGCGCTGCCCAGATACTTCAGCAACTCTTTACCGAACCACCCCAACTACCACCTGGGTCCAGTGGATGGCAGCGTGTGCGACAGCCTCGGGATCAATACGGGTTTCTGTAACGAGCAACAGTTGGTCGTGTTGCAGGCATTCCCCAACCCCAGCGATGGGCGCTTCACGTTGAGCTATCCGGTGCAAAGTGCGGCGGGCGAACTAGAAGTGCGCGATGTCACGGGCCGCCTGGTTCTCCGCGAGCGCATCCCGCAGTGGAGCCAGGTCCATCGCGTTGAGTTGGTAGAAGCACCGGGGCTTTACCATGTTACGTTGAGCTGGGGCAATTCGCGGGGGAGTGTGACGGTCCTGGTGGACTGAGCGTCGCAGGTGAACTGACTGTAAGCTTCCCCTGTTTTCGGGCCGATCATAACCAGGTGTTCGTGTCCTGGTCCTCCGCGACCCACCTCCCGCCCGTCGAACATTCCACCTGAAAGGCTACATTTGCTGCCGTTAAGTGGTGGAAGAGGAAGAGGGGACCACCCCTCTTTTTTGTTCTACCACTGGCAGGAAAGGCGAAATGATCACCGCGGAACTCGTGCAACGCATTGTGGAACAACACCTGGAAGGCACCGCGCATTTCCTTGTGGCTGTGGAGGTTCGCCCCGGCAATACGGTGGTGGTGGAGGTCGACAACGACCGCGCCATCACGTTGCAGGAGCTGGCTTCCCTGAACAAAGCCGTGCGTGCCGACCTCGGAGAAGCGGCCGACGATGCCGAGTTGCAGTTCAGCAGCCCGGGGATGGGCCGTCCGTTCAAGGTGATGCGCCAGTACCACAAGCACGTGGGCCGCATCGTCGACGTGCTGCTGAACGACGGTCGTTCGCTGCATGGGCAACTGGCTACTGTCAACGGTTCAGCCTTGGAACTACGCATCCAGCACCCCAGCAAGGTGAAGGGCCGCCTGCCGAAACTCGACGAAGAGGCCACCGTCGTCCCCTTCGCCGACATCAAGTCCACACAAGCAACCATCACGTTCAACTGATCGGGTAATGAGCACTGTCAACCTCCTCGAGTCCTTTGGTGAGTTCAAGGACCTCAAGAATATCGACCGCGTCACCATGATGGGTATCATGGAGGATGTCTTCCGTGGTGTCGTCAAGAAACGCTTTGGAGAAGAAGCCAAGGTGGACATCATCATCAACCCGGACAAGGGCGACTTGGAAGTCTGGTTGAACCGGGTCATTGTCGCGGACGGCTTCAGCGAGGACGACAATCTGGACATCGAACTGAGCGAAGCCCGCAAGATCGAGCCCGACTTCGAAGTGGGCGAGGAGGTGAGCCAGGAAGTGAAGATCGAGGACTTCGGTCGCCGCAACATCCTTTCGCTCAAGCAGAACCTCCAGGGCCGCATCATGGAACTGGAGAAGGACCACCTGTACAGCAAGTACAAGGAGAAGGTCGGCGAGATCATGACCGGCGAGGTGTACCAGATCTGGAAGCGCGAGACATTGATCCTGGACGACGAGGGCAACGAGCTCATCATGCCCAAGGACCAGCAGATCAAGACCGACTTCTTCAAGAAGGGCGACACCGTGCGCGCCGTGGTGTGGAAGGTGGAGATGCGCAACAACACGCCCGTCGTGATCCTGAGCCGCACCGCGCCGGAGTTCCTGGCGAAGCTGTTCGAGCAGGAGGTGCCCGAAGTGGCCGATGGCCTGATCACCATCAAGCGTATCGTGCGCGAACCCGGCGAACGCGCCAAGGTGGCGGTGGAGAGCTACGACGATCGCATCGACCCGGTGGGCGCATGCGTCGGCATGAAGGGATCACGCATCCACGGCATCGTGCGTGAGCTGCGCAACGAGAACATCGACGTGATCAACTTCACGAGCAACGAGCAACTGCTGATCCAGCGCGCGTTGAGCCCCGCCAAGGTGGGCACCATCAAGCTGGACCATGAGCGCAAGCGCGCCGAGGTGTACATGAAGCCGGACCAGGTGGCGCTCGCCATCGGCAAGGGTGGCCACAACATCAAGCTGGCGGGCAAGCTCACCGGCTTCGATATCGATGTGTACCGCGAGACCGATGAAGTGACCGACGACGTGAGCCTGGACGAGTTCGGCGACGAGATCGATCAGTGGATCATCGATGAACTGAAGAAGACCGGGTGCGATACGGCGCGCAGTGTGCTGGATCTCCCTGTTGAGGAACTGGTGAAACGCACGGATCTGGAGGAGGAGACCATCGTGGAGGTGGTGCGGATCCTGAAACAGGAATTGGAGGCCTAGGAAGGTGGACGGGCGATGCACGCATCGCCCTAACTAAGTACTATGAGCGAAGCGACGGAGAAGAGCATACGATTGAGCAAGGTGGCCCGGGAGTTCAACCTGGGTCTCCACACGGTGGTGGAGTTCCTCGAGAAGAAGGGACATGCCGTGGAGAGCAACCCGAACACCAAGATCGGGGGTGATCTCTATGATCTCCTCCAGGCCCAGTTCGGGACGGACAAGGAGATGAAGGCGCAGAGCCAGCAAGTGGTCCAGCAGCGCCAGGAGCGCGAGTCCATTTCCCTGGCCGCCGCACCACCGAAGGTGGAGCCCAAGCCGAAGGAAGAGCCGGAGGTCATCATCCACAACATGCCCACCGAGCCTGCGCGCACCGCACCTGCTGCGGCCGCACCCGAGGTGATCAAGGCCACAGCGGAGAAGGTCGCCGGCCCGAAGACCATGGGCAAGATCGACCTCGACGCGCCCAGGAAAGCCAAGGCGGCAAAGGCCGCTGAAGCCGCCGCCGCTGCTGCCGTGCCAGCACCTGCGGCCCCCGCACCGGTGGTGCCCGAAGCGCCTGTCGCACCTGCCGGACCTGTCGAACCGGAGACCATCCGTGTGAACGTGCAGAAGCTCGCGGGCCTCAAGACCATGGGCAAGATCGAACTGCCCGTGGAGAAGGTGCGCAAGCCCACCGAACGCCCCGACCTGGAACGCGGCCGCCGCAAGCGGATCGTGAAGCCCGGCCCGGTGAACGTGGAACGCACTGTTCAACAGGAACAACGCACCGCACCGCCCTCGGGCCGTCCCGGTGAACTGGACGAGAACGCCGTGAAGCGCAAGGTGAGCGAGACCCTCGCCCGCCTTACCGGTGGCAGCAAGAGCAAGGGCGCCAAGATGCGCCGCGACAAACGCGACCAGCGCTACATCCGCATGGAGGAGGAGCAGGCCGCGAAGGAACTCGCCGGCATGACCCTCAAGGTCACCGAATTCGTGACCGCCAGCGAGCTGGCGAGCATGATGAGCGTGCCCGTCACGGACATCATCAAGGCTTGCTTCGCGCTGGGCATGATGGTGAGCATCAACCAGCGCCTCGATGCCGAGACACTCGCGGTGATCGCGGAGGAGTACGGCTTCAAGGTGGAGTTCGTCGGTGCCGATGTGCAGGAGAACATGTCCGAGGAGGGCGATGATCCCACGCGTGTGGTGTATCGTGCTCCCATCGTTACCGTCATGGGTCACGTCGATCACGGCAAGACCTCGCTGCTCGATCACATCCGCAAGGCGAACGTGATCGCCGGTGAGGCCGGTGGCATCACCCAGCACATCGGTGCGTACAGCGTGACGCTCGACAACGGCAAGCGCATCGCCTTCCTCGATACGCCGGGTCACGAGGCCTTCACCGCCATGCGTGCCCGTGGTGCGCAGGTCACCGACATCGCGATCATCGTGATCGCGGCGGACGACAGTGTGATGCCGCAGACGCGCGAAGCCATCAACCACGCGCAAGCCGCTGGTGTGCCGATGGTCTTCGCCTTCAACAAGATCGACAAGCCCCAGGCCAACGCCGAGAAGATCCGCGAGGAGCTTTCGCAGATGAACATCCTCGTGGAGGAATGGGGTGGCAAGTACCAGACACAGGAGATCAGCGCCAAGAAGGGTACCGGCGTGGACCAGTTGCTGGAGAAAGTGCTGCTCGAAGCCGAGTTGCTCGACCTCAAGGCCGACCCGGGCAAACGCGCCCACGGCGTGGTGATCGAGAGCACATTGGAACAGGGCCGTGGCTACGTGACCACCCTGCTCGTGGACGCCGGCACGTTGCGCAAGGGCGATGTGATCCTCGCAGGCCAGTACAGCGGCCGCGTGCGGAACATGTTCAATGAACGCGGGCAGCAGGTCACCGAAGCACCGCCGTCGACGCCTGTTTCCATTCTCGGCCTGGACGGCGCGCCCAACGCGGGCGATGCGTTCCAGGTGTTCGAGGACGAACGCGATGCGCGCCAGATCGCCACACGCCGCCAGCAGTTGCAGCGTGAGCAGGGCATCCGCACACACAAGCACATCACGCTGGACGAGATCGGGCGCCGCCTCGCCATCGGCGACTTCAAGGAACTCAACATCATCGTGAAAGGCGACGTGGACGGTTCCGTGGAAGCGCTCACCGATTCACTGTTGAAGTTGAGCACCCAGAGCATCAAGGTGAACGTGATCCACCGCGCGGTGGGTCCGATCGCCGAGAGCGACGTGCTGCTGGCCAGCGCATCGAACGCCATCATCATCGGCTTCCAGGTGCGCCCCACGCCGGGTGCGCGCAAGCTCGCCGAGACCGAGGAGATCGACATCCGCCTGTACTCCATCATCTACGCGGCCATCGACGAGATCAAGCAGGCCATGGAAGGCATGCTCACGCCGAAGGAGGTGGAGAAGGTGACCGGTACCGCCGAGGTGCGCGAGACCTTCAAGATCAGCAAGGTGGGTACGGTGGCCGGCTGCTTCGTGCTCGACGGCAAGCTGGAGCGCAAGAACAAAGTGCGCCTCATCCGCGATGGCATCGTGGTGTACACCGGCGACCTCAACGAACTGAAGCGCTTCAAGGACGACGTGAAGGAAGTGACGCACGGCTACGAGTGCGGCCTCAGCATCAAGAACTTCAACGACATCAAAGTGGGCGACAACGTCGAAGCCTTCGAGATGGTCGAGGTGAAGCGGACGCTGGAAGGTTGATCCCTGACGATATGAACGAGAAAGGCCCCGAGCGATCGGGGCTTTTTCCTTTAGAGCCAGGGGCCGAAGCGCGTTGGATCCGGCTCTCGTGGCTGCACGTTCTCACTTTTCTCCCCGGGCACTTTCTTGCCGAACACGAGCGCAACGAGCATGAACAAGCCAAGTGCCGCTGCTGTGAACGCCCACAGTGCCGACGAAAGAGATCTTGCGTTCACCGGGCTTCCTGGTCCATCGAACAACCTGGTGAACCCATTGCGATACCATTCAACACCGGCGAGAAGCACAATGATGATGCACAGCACCAGTGTGATCCACGCCGTTCTTCTTGGTATGCGGATCATAGCAGCATTCTGCAACGTGCTACCGCTCCCCCGGAAGCCGGGGCATCTCGATCTCGTCCGGCACGATGTAGCTGCCGGGGTGATCGATGCGCATGTCGCGTAGCAGCTTCTCCGCTTCAAGGCGGGTCCGCAGATCGCCTACCCGCAGCCTGAAGTTGGGCGCGAGCCAACTGAGGTAGGCCGGCGTGTCGGGGTTCTTCTGAAGGAACGAACGCTTGATGTCCTCGGCGGTTTTGCGCTCGCCCAGGAAGATCTGTACCCGGTATCCCTTCTGCACATGCTTGCGCTCGGTGTAGTCCTTCATCAACCGCTCGATGCTGGGATCGGCGTGCAGGGTGACCGTGCCCTCGACCACCGGCGTGTCCACCGGGATCCCGCTCCTGCGATCCTCGAACGCCTGCGCGTTGAGCCCTTGCGCGCATACTGACAACAGGCTGAACAGGACGAGGCGACGCATGGTGGGCAAGCGCCCAAAAGTATGCCGTTCAAGCGGTTCCATCAGACACGACGCCATCCCTACGCGAGCCGGGTAGTTTAGAACCGCTCTAAATAGTGACATCCCCATGGCAACAGGCAACATGCACCGTCCCGCGATCGATGCGCCGTGTATTTTTGCCGCCGGACGAACGGACCGTATCCTCTCCTAATATGCTCGGAATGTCGCTTGTAGCAAGGCTTTCAGAACGTTCAACCGGGCTCCTTCACGCAACCCTCGCGCTCTTCCTAAGCTTCTCCATCACGGTCGCTCAGGCGCAACCGGCCGATGCGGCGCTGTATTCCAAGGGTGAGAAGCTCTTCAAGGGCAATTGCGGCAGTTGCCACAAGCCGCTGGAGAAATTGACCGGCCCGCCCCTGAAAGGAGCCAAGGCCAAGTGGGAGGGGAAGGGCGACATCCACGCTTGGGTGCACAACAGCCAGACGTATTTGAAGACCGGCAACGAAATGGCCACGGCCATTTGGGAGCAGTTCAAGCCGACGCTCATGACCCCGGTGGCGGTCACCGACGAGGAGATCGACGCCATCCTTTACTACGCTGACAATTACACGCCTCCGGTCAAGTCCGGTCCACCGCCCCCTACGCCTGGTGCTGAGCCAGCAAGTGGGGACAACTGGCCCTGGCTGATCGTGCTCGCACTGCTCTTCGCCGTGGTGGCGATCAGCATGGGTAGCGTGAAGCGCGACCTGAACAACGCCGTGCGGGAAGTTGAGGGTCAGGCACCAGAGCAGGATCCCGGTTTCTGGGGCCGCATCCGGGGCTGGGCGTGGGAGCACAAGGTTTTTGTGAGCTTCATTGGCCTGTTCATCTTCGTTTGGATCAACGTGAAATTGTGGGATGCAGCCTTCTGGATCGGTGTCTACGGTGGCCCGGAGGTGGAGCACTACAAGCCCGAGCAGCCGATCCTCTTCAACCACACCCTGCACGCGGGTAAGGCCGATAAGGGCAACCTGGCCATCAACTGCCAGTACTGCCATAGCGGTGCGGAGAAGAGCA
>JBDTNF010000105.1:0-21404 GCA_039933875.1 Flavobacteriales bacterium
CCGAATGCCGCACCGGTCACTTCGCGACCGGCATCGGTGACAGCCTGGACGATCTTCTCCGTATCCAATTCGGCGATGAGCGTGTCGCTCACCCCGTTCAGCAACTCCAATGACTGCGTGCGCTGTTGCAACGAGCTTTCGGTCGCCTTCAATTCGGTGATGTCCACCGACGCCCCGAGCATCCTGATTGGACGACCGGTAGACCGGATCACCGAGGCGTTGGTGAAGAGCCAGATCACACGTCCATCCGGCCTCACCGCACGGAACTCGATCGCGTAGCGCTCGTCCAACTTCAACGTCCGATCCATCGCTTGCTCGACGCGTTCCCGGTCGGCTGGATGGATGAGGTTCGCGAAGCCCTTCACCGAAGTGTCGAACGTCCCGGGCGTGACGCCATGGATCTCGAAAAGCGAATCGCTCCAAGTGATGTGATCGGTGGCGATGTCCCAATCCCAAATGCCCACCTTGCCCGTGCGTGTGGCAAGCCGGAGACGATCCTCACTTTCCCGCAACGCGTCGTTCCTGGACTGGAGTTCCTCATTGATGGTCGCGAACTCCTCGTTGATCGACTGCAGCTCCTCCTTGGAGGTTTCCAGTTCCTCATTGATGCTCTGCAACTCTTCATTGGAAGAAACCACTTCCTCATTTGCCGCTTGCAACTCCTGGTTGTTCGCCTCGGAATCCTCCACGGCGACACGCATCTGCTCTCGCAGATCCCGGAGTTCCTGTTCGAGAAGGATGATCCTCCTCTCCCGGGCGTCGCGCACGTTCTTCCATTTGCGCCCGTCCGGTGGTCCCGAGGCGGGCATGGCGGAAAGTCCTTCCTCCTTGAACAGCACCAGATAATGCGGGTCGCGCAGTTCCCCGATCGGAACCACTTCGAGGCCCACATCACGCATGCCTTCGTTCATCCGGACGGGCACGCCACTCTTCCGTGCAGGCATCTTCTCCTTCCTGGCCTTCTGCAACAGTGCGCGCAGTTCAAGGGCCAGATCGTCCCGCACCATCTTCAACAGGTTCAAGCTGGCCTTGCCTGTGCTCGGGGCCAGATACGGCGCCGTGGCTCCGCGAAAACGCACGATGTCGAGATCCTTGTTCACCAACACGCTTGCCGGAACGTAGCGGTTGAGCAACAACTTGTCCGTATCACGGTCCAGGTCCGAAGCGCCTGTGGTCGCTTGAGCAAGCTGCGGCACAACCCCACCGACCATGGAAAGGGGCGCTGGTTGGTACTTCACATCCAGGTTCAGCCTTGCCGGACCCTTGTTCTTCCGCGTATAGATCTTATGGTCCCGCTCGGGTTGCAGGAACAAGTCCGGCGAGTTGGCCGCGGTCTCCGACTTACCCAGGGCCAGAAAGCCCGTGGGCTTCAATGCATAATGGAACGACTTCAGGATGCGTCCCTGCGCCGCGTTCTCCATGTAGATCAGCACGTTCTGGCAGCTGATCAGGTCGATCCTTGAAAAGGGTGGGTCCTTGAGTAGATCGTGCTTCGCGAACACGCACAGGTCACGGACGGATTTGATCACCTGGAAATGACCATCGACATGAGTGAAGAACTGCTTGATGCGGGCAGGGCTGATGTTCTGCAACGCGCTCTTCTTGTAAATGCCCAGGCGTGCCTTCTCGATCGTATGTTCGTTCAGATCGGTGGAGAAGATCTGGACGGGTGTCGTCATGGCATGATCCCCGAGGAACTCCAGCAGGGTGATGGCGATCGAGATCACCTCTTCCCCACCCGCGCAGGCCGGCACCCAGATCCTTACCGGTTCGTTGACCGTGCGATCAAGGAAGATGGCGGGGAACACATATTCAGTGAGGGACTTGAAGAACTGAGGATCGCGGAAGAAGCTTGAGACGTTGATCAGCAGATCGTTGTAGAGTGTGTCCACCTCGGTGGGTATGCCGCGCAACAAGGCGGAATAGTCACCAAGCTTCCGGCACTTGCTCAAGACCATGCGCCGGATGATGCGGCGATGTATGGTGCTCTCCTTGTATTGCGAGAAATCCACACCTCGTTTTTCCTCCAGGTAACTGAGGATGCGGCGCAGTTCGTTCTGGTGTTTGCTGGGAATGTTCGCCTGGCCGGCGGGATACAATTGTTTGACGATATCCGCCAATTCCTTCCCGACATCCTCCGGACGCAGGACCAGATCGACCACACCGGCCTCCTGCGCGTTCCTCGGCATGGCCTGGTTCTGTGCGGAGGCGTCCTGGACGATCGCCAGGCCTCCCTCCACCCGTATCGCGTGCAAGCCCTCGGTCCCATCCGCTCCAGTGCCGGAGAGCAGGACGCCGATCGCGTTGTTCTGGTATTCATCGGCCAACGCGATGAAGAACGCATCGATGGCCTGTGGCACCGTATCCCTTTTCCCGTGCGCCCCCTGGAGCATGAACGTGCTGTCGACGATCGAGACATGCACTGCTCCGGGTCCTACATAGAGCCGGTCACGTTCCAGCTTCATCCCGTTCTCCACGACCATCACGGGCATGGCTGTTCTTTTCCGAAGAAGATCCGCAAGCACGGGCTCCTGGCCTGATTCCAAATGGGTGACGAACACATATGCCAATCCCAGATCGGTGGGCAGGTCGTTGAGCAAGCGGGACACCGCTTCCAAGCCACCGGCCGAGGCCCCGATACCAACGACCGGGAATGCCTGCTTATCGTCCTGTACGATCACGCCGGCTTGCTGCAAGGGTTGCACCAATGCTTCCACATCCCGCTTCCGGAACATTCCGACTTTCTCCGATCCCATCGCAATAGGAGTCAACTTTCCCTGGCGAACCCATGCCCGGATCGTGTTCGGATGGCTCCGCAACATGGCGGCCGCTTCGGTAAGCGTGAGCATGGCCTCGTGGGCAGGCTCGGGCGGCGTGATGCTCTTCTTCTTCATCTAGGCATTACAACATACGCAGGCTGATGGAAGCTCCCGTGTTCGCTGGTTGTAAAATCGAATTGGTGCAGTTGGATCGTGGAACAAATTCCACGATCCATCGATCCGGGACCACGCGAACCGAAGAGTCCTAGATCAGCGACCGATCAAGCCGCATGGACGTGGGAATGGGCGTTGCAGATGCGCGCCAAGTCATCCGCAGCACCTTCGGTGGCGAAGGCGCTCTTCGGGTAGCCGCATAGCAGCGAGAACGGCCTCATGCGACCCAGGTTGTTCCATAGTTCTTCCAGGAGATGTGTGCCTTTCTCATTCCCGTCCTGCCAGAGCAAAGCGACCATCTCCCCATAGATGTGCAAATGCGAATGCTCCTCAGCCACCTTCAGGAGCATCCCCTGCACGATGACATGGAAGCGCGTGTTATCCGGCAGGCCATGGACCATGATGCGCGATAGCAGATCCTGCGCGTCCAAGGCCACGAATTGCCCATTGGCCTCAGCGGCTTCGAGGTCCAACCCGAAGGTGCCCGCACGTTGTCGCAATGCGATCAGATGATCCTGTGTTGCCACCACGACGCCCGCGTGCTGAGGCCGTAGTGCAGGTACCAGGAAGCGGCAGATGTTGTCCACCAAGGCCGCCTCGCTCTCGTGGAAGTGGACATAATGCCAGCGCCGTTGCGCCACGTTGCGTTCAAAGAAGGAAAGGTGGGAAGGCTCCATCTGCGTATCCATGGGAACGTGTATCAATGTGTAAAGCTATTGCGATGAATCAAGATCAGCGCCACACCCGTTCGAACATCGGGACACGGACCCTATTCCGCGGACAACATGTTCGCGCGGGAATGTTCATCCTCGATCGTGGTGTGGAATTCCCGCTCGAAGGAGACCGCGTTCAAACAGTGATCGCATCTCGAAAGGTCTTCCCAAAAGGCATGTGGTCCCTTGTGCGACGGGCCGATCAATGCTTGGCGCATCCGCGTACTTCCATCAACTCGAACGTGCGGCACGCGAAGTGCCACATCCCTACCGAACCAAAAAAAAGAATACCATGGCACGCAAAGAGAACGCGCCTACAGGCGCCGAAAACAGCCGACGCGAGAACACGACCGCCGGGGAACGTGACAAAGCCCAGGGGAACACCGCGGCTGAGCCCCGCTCGGAACGCAAAGGCGCTGAAAGTGCCGGGTCCAAGGATGAGGACCGCCAACTGGGAAGGGCGCATGGTGCAGCCAGCACATACCGCACGTCCGATCTGTCGCGTCCCAACGCAAGCCGCGCAGCATCCGGCCAGGAAACGTTCGGAAAGAAGCACGATCAGGCCGGGAACCCGACAGATGAGTTGACCACTGCAGAGGAAGGAATGACCGACCAGGAAGATCTGGAGATCGATGAGGACGTGGACACGGATGATGCCGAGGTCCAAGCCGATCGTGATGATAGCTGATGCGTAGTGAGTCGAACGGACAGAGTCACCAGGAATGCCCCGGCCTGCAGAGTCCGGGGCATTCTTGCATCCATGGGCCTATCCCACTTGGGATGTGAACTACGCTGCACTGATCCTCAACAGAACTGGATATGCTACCGCTTGACCCCTTGCGAACCGAACTGGCAACGGACGACTCCGTCCTGTTGCGTTCCTTCCTGTCCATGCGACGAAAGATCCCCCGTCCCGCCCTCATCGGAGGCCTTTCGATCCTGATCGTGCGCAAAGGACCCTTTAATGCATATCGCGCCTACTACGATCATGATCGGAAGGAATTCGTCTATCTGGAATACCAGCATCCCGTTCTGGGTGAGCCGCGCAGGGTGCAGGTGAACGCGTCTCCTCGCGGAGCAGGTGTGGAATGAACTCCACACACGCCAGCATCTTCTCACACGCTCCGGAGCGCGGATGAACTCACCCGCGCGACTGCTTGAATAGGTCTCCGGGCGATCATCGAACGGGCTTGGGATCTGCCTGTTCCTTCGCATGGAACTTCGCTTCAGTTTCAAACCTGGATCGCGGCAATCGCTTGAAGCAAGTCGCTACTTCACATTGCTCGGGGCTGACCTCCTTAACGCCCACCTGCCTCCCTATGAACCCCTTCAGTTCCTGCTCACCGAGGACCATGGATCGCCGTTGCCCCTTCGCATTTGGACCGCGCAACCACACGTGCGGTATCGGCTGGGGATACTGATCCCCTGGGTGCGCCAGGTATCGGAAGGAATGCGGGCCTTGGGGCGTTACGAAAGTGATGTGCAGGAAGTGATGGAGTTCATCACGGCGGTCATGGCAACGCGCCATGCGGAAGAAACGGCCTTTGTGGAATCGCTCAACCCGGAGCATGCCTTCACGCCAGATGAGGATAATGAACTGTCCATCGGACTGGTGGGCGGCGAAACCGTGATGCTCTCGGCGCGGAACGTCATGTTCACGAAGATCTCATCCGGCCTCTTCGGATTATCAGTGGCCCGCATGGGCAGCTTCCTGATCGAGCAGGTCGGTCGTGCGGAGGTCATGCATGTGCATGTGCACAGGGCCTGATCGCAGCTTGGTCCCAGGATATTGGCAAAGCCGGTCTGAAAAAGAATGCCCCGCGAACAACGCGGGGCATTCCCTGTATCAAGGTTGCGGAATGTCAGCCCTTCTTGCTGCCACGTCCCGTGGAGCCGGACTTCTTCGATGAGTTGGATCCGTTGTCCGATGCTTCGGCCATTTCGCCCTCCTCACCCATGGCCTCGACGTTCACGGTTTCCGAAACCTCAGTGAGTTTCTCGTCCGCTGCCTTCTCCTCCTCGAGGGTTTCCTTCAGCAGATCGCAGACATCATCGAGCCCGAGTTGCTCGGCCCAGGCGCACATACTGCCATAGGTGGCGATCTCATAATGCTCCACTTTCTGCGCCGCATCGATCAGGCCGGCGTCCAAAGCGGGATCATCAGCGAACTCCTCCATGATCTCCTTGCCTTCCTCGAGGATACCATCGATCGCGGGGCACTTCTTGGCCTTGGCTGGCTTGCCCATCGCTTCGAAGGCCTGTTCAAGCCGTTTCACCTGCCCCTCCGTCTCCTTCTGGTGCGCTTCGAATCCCGAGCGCAGGTCTTCGTTGGTGGCGGTCTTGGCCATCTTGGTCAAGGCCTTCACCAATTGTTTCTCCACATAGTAGATATCCTGCATCTGGTCCTCGAGGAGTTTCAGCAGACCGGTGCTTTGTTCTTTCGTTGCCATGACTTTCTTTTTGAATTGGATTGATGTGGGTTCGTTGAGTTGGGATCCAGCCCGCAGCCAGCCTTGGCCAGCCGCGGGCGTGGTTCCGAGATCAGTAGTTGCCGCCTTTGTTGCCTTGGGGGTTCTTGCCGTCCTGGGTTCCCTTGTTGCCTTTACCACCTTCGGTATCATCGCGGTCGGCGTTCGTCGGGGCCTGGTTGCGCGTACCCGCCTGCGTGCGTGAAGCATCACCACCGGGGCGGTCACTGTTCGTCGTGTTCCGCTCATCACGTTCCTGCCCTGCGCCGCGGTCCTTGTCGGCCTGCGTGCGCGAAGCATCTCCTCCCGGACGGTTGCTGCCGGTCAGCTCCCGCTCATCACGCTCCTGTCCTGCACCGCGGTCCTTGTCAGCTTGTGTGCGCGAGGCATCACCACCGGGACGGTTGCTGCCCGTGAGGTTGCGCTCGTCGGCGTCCGCCATGGTATCGCGATCCGCTTCGGCTTGCGTGCGCGAAGCATCTCCTCCCGGACGGTTGCTGCCGGTCGTATTGCCCTGGCCGCCGCTTTGGGTGCCTCGGTTCTGATCGTTGCCTGTCTGGCTACCACCTTTATTCTCATTACGCTCTGCCATTGTCGTAAGTGTTGGTTAGGTCATGAACGGCGGGTCCGTGGATCGTTCCCTGGAACCGTTCGTTCACGGTGCTCCAAATGCCGCGCCTCTGCGGCCTGACTTTGCGATCTCCGCATCCACTGCGGAAAAGCGCCCGTCAAGCAACTGAGATACATATTGCTCAGCGTGTACCGGATCGGACATCCGTGAAGGGGCGACGTGGAAGTCCTTTCTCGATCCCAAAAGGCACGCGGGGTTGGCAGGGTGCCAACTAAAAAGCCGCCGTCTTACGACCGCGGCTTTCGTTGATCGATCAGGCCGATCAGCCCAGGCCCTCTTGTGCCGGTGGCGGCGTGCTGAACCGCGAACCGTTCGTATTGCCGGGTTGATCCCCAGTTCCCGTATCCACACGGTCGGGGTCCGTATCGGCATCGAGTTCCATTCCCGCGAGGGGCTTTCCGTCACCCGGTTCGATCTTGTTGTGAAATCCGGGCACGCCTCGCGAAGCGACCGTGGGGTTCACCGGTTTATGCTCAGGGGATGTCTTCTTGTCTTTCATGACTCATGATGTTTTACGACCATCCCCTATTGTGGACAGAGGTCCATCCACTTCTCCAATTGCTCGTCCGTGAGGATCTCCGCCAGCCTGCGACGCTCAGCAGCATTGAAGGTGTAGAGCGAGGGATCGCCCGCTTCCTTATCCACGGACGCCGTGGCGTTGTCGTTCCGGTTTTTCATTTGCCCTTGCAACTCCTCCACCCAACGGATCTGGTCGGTGGTCAGGCTCAGGCTCTTCCAAGTGTCGACATTCCCCGAGCGAAGACAACCACCCAGTGGAGCCACCCGGGCGGTGCGGCGCAAAACCGCTTCCTCGTTGTGTGCCAGTTCA
This sequence comes from Flavobacteriales bacterium, assembly GCA_039933875.1. GTDB lineage: Bacteria > Bacteroidota > Bacteroidia > Flavobacteriales_F > PHOS-HE28 > PHOS-HE28. The sequence goes on from JBDTNF010000105.1 coordinate 7,575, forward strand.
TCGACCTTGACCACGCTCAGCGTATCCATATTGTCGTTGATGGAAGCCGTGTTGTCGGCTGTGCCACATGCGCTGATGCCCAGCACGACCGTGAGCGAAAGGATCTGCGATAAGGTCTTCATTGGTTCGGGGTTTGCCCCATCGCTCCAACTACCGTTCCCATCCTTTCACTCTCGGGTGATTCACGTGGTGCATTCGCCGCTTGGGAACTTCCTGCCCCGTTCGGTGGACATGCTTCCACAACGTTCCCTTTTCCAAAGAGCAAGCCGCCCTCGGCGGCTTCGCTCTTTGAAAGGGGTTGGCTTAATAGGACTTGGCCTTCGGGTTCGGTGTGGTGGATGGCTTGTCTGCAGGTCCATTGTATCGTTCGATCCAACGGCTGTACTCCTGCGGTGTCAATATCCCTTTCACCTCAGCATTGCGGCGATCGGTCAACGAACGATAGCCTTGATCCATCGCAGGGTCCTTGCCCAGTGCGCCGTAGTCCTTCTGGTATTTCGTATCCACATCGCGAAGGCGGTTCAACCTGTCGGCGTCGATGCCCAGGTCCTTCCCCACGTGCTCATCGAACATCACCCAACCGCCGGGCGTGCCCTGTGGCTTCGGTTTCACAGGATCCTGCGGTACGATGGGCGGTACAGGCCTGTCCGGATCCTGGGGTCGCGAGGGCGGCGGTTTGTTCGGCAACTCGGGCGGGGTGGTCGGCGGAGGCTGGGTGGGTATCACCTGCGCTTGGGACACCGTAAAGCCCAACGCGAACAAACCCGCTACGACCGTCTTGCGCGTGAGGGTGAAAGGAGGTCGCGTCCGCTTGAAAGTGGGTTCCACGATCCTGCGTCGGAAGGGACGCTCGACCGGTTCGGGTTGCTCTTCGGGTGTCTGCCCGGGTTCGGGAACCGGTTCCGGTTCCAAGACTTTCCACGCTGTGTCCATGATCAACGGTTTTTTGGGGGATCGTGGATCAGGAAGCACAGATCGGGAGCCGATCCCCAATAATGGTCCGCTCAGGCACGAACGCGCTTGAACCCAGACAGGGCTGGGTGCGCCTATCAACCCCACTTGTGGAAGGCGGTCCTCGATCCACCATCGCCTGTACAGGCACAACGCTAGAACGGCGCTCCGAGGAGCGCCGTTCAGCCGTGTTACTTCCACCAAAGCACACGTGGGGCGACGATCAATGACCGTCGTTGTCCCGGTCGGCGTCAGTCTTCTTGTCGATATTATCCTTGAAACGCTTCCACCAGGCCTCCACATCGTCGGAGGTTTTCCGGGTATCCTCCTTCACCGTGCTCCAAGTCGTCTGGTCACTGCCTTCGACTTTGGCGAGCAGATCGACCACAGTGGTCTTCTCGCGCATCAATTCGGCCTGCATGGCGGTCTGCTCCGCGCGCTCACTGGCCTTCAAGTCCTTGCCAGCGAGTTTCTCATTGCAGCGGTTCAACTCCTTGTCGATGTCGTCGCGCATGTTGCGCAACTTCGTCAACACATCCTCCCGCTCGTTCTGCCATTCGGCGCGGGTGTCGGCGGTGGCCACATCCTGCATCTCCTCCTGGACGCCTTCCATTTTCTTGTTCATCTCTTCGCTTTGCTCCTTCGGTGTTTCGCTACAGCTGGCGAGCATCAAGCCGCCCGAGAGCGCGGTCACCAGCACGGCAATGTTCATGGTCTTCACGGTGTTCATGGCTGTTGGGGTTTGATCAGCGTATGCCATCCGTGTTCCAACCGCGACATACGGTTGAAGAATGACCATCGCTGCGGAATTCCCTCCCCATTTCGAGGTGGGCTGATGCTGACGCTCCACAGTTCCACGCACTTGGACGTACCTGCACACGAGCGATCAATCACCTGCTGGTGAGCCGACGAATTGCGCATGCTTCTTGGCAGGACACCTTCACGCGACCGCAATCGGGCGTGCTCCCCCCATGCAGCAAGCCCGCCGTGCTATTCTGATCCTTCTCGCGCTATTGGCCGGGTATTGCTGCGTTCGTATCCACCAGGCTGAGATACGGGGCCACCAAGCACGGGCGGATGAGATGGAATTGAGTTCCATCACGTACGGACTTTTCAACCCCGATCAATGGAAGGAGGTCCTCACCGCGATCGTGACGAAGAAGATCGAGGACTTCCAGATCACCGACGACAACCGCGAACAGCTGAAAAAACAGGTGGTCGAGATGCTCACCAAGGTGATCGGTGAGGTGGAGGATGTGATGGACGAGAGCAACAAGAAGCATGGCTTCACCGGACTCGTGCGTGGGGTGTTGAAGGATATGCTCGTGGACATGAAGGACATCAAGGCAGGAATACCCCGTTATGCCGACCAGATCCTCGATTACCTGAACGATCCGAAGAGCCGCGACGAGATCAAGGGCTTCGTCATGGACCGCATCGACTCGATGGCCGTGAAGACGGTCGGAACAGTGGACTACTCGGTCTTTGAGAGCACGCTGGCGCGGAACGGAATGACGGACAAGGTGGCCTGCATCGAGCACCTGCGCCTTGTGCGCTCCGATGCGCACCGGGCAACGACCATCTATGGCAGCGCCTTGCTACTGATCATGGCCTCGATGCTGACCATCCTCTTCTCGAGACGCGAGAACGGGTCCTGGGAATTGGGCACGCTCGTGATCACGGCGATGATCCTGCTGGTCACGGCGCTCACCCTGCCCATGATCGACATCGAGGCCACCATCGCGGATTTCTCGTTCTACCTGATCGGCGAGCCCGTGGTGTTCAAGGACCAGGTCCTGTTCTACCAGAGCAAGAGCATCCTGCAGGTGGTGCGACTGCTTTTGAAGGGACCCGACGCCGGATTGGTGTTCGTCGCTGTGCTCGTCTTCTCCTTCAGCGTGCTCATCCCGTTCATGAAATTGATCACGTCCTTCGTGGTGGCCATGCGCGAACGCGAGCCGACGCATTGGCTGCCCCGCTTCCTGGTGTTGAAAAGCAGCAAGTGGAGCATGGCCGACGTGCTGGTCGTGGCCCTGTTCATGGCCTACCTCGGTTTCAATGGCGTGGTGAACGGCGAACTGCGCGAACTGCGTGAGTACAGTACGCTGGTGCACATCATGACCACGAACAATTCCACGCTGGAGTTCGGCTTCTACCTGTTCACGGGCTATTGCATCACAGGGCTGCTCATCTCGCTGCTCATCGAGCGGCGCCATGTTCCCTCGTAGGGCGATGTGATCGCCGATCGCTGACGAGGGCATGTTCTGTAGCGAGGCATCGGGGGCATTCCCACCCCGATCATGTGGATTGTGCTCAGTAATCCGCTTCTTTCCACGACGCACAACCCGCGTCTGCCGGGCATTCGGAACAATTCCCCATCTGGTACGGGGATGGCGGAGGCAGGACCGCCCATGGACCTCCACTCCGGAACGCCCTATTTCTGGATCCGCAACGGACTGCCTTGCACCTACCCGGCGTTGGTGTCCGATACTGAATGCGACGTACTGATCATCGGTGCGGGTATCACGGGCGCCTTGTGTGCCCGCGCGTGTGTCGAGGCGGGCTTGGGGACGGTGGTACTTGATGGCCGCTCCATCGGCACGGGCAGCACCGGCGCCAGCACCGCCTTGCTGCAGTATGAGATCGATACACCGCTGCACGAACTGGCCGGCGCGATCGGGTTGGATGCCGCCGTACGGGGTTACCGGCTTTGTGCGGAAGCGGTGGAGGAGCTCGCAACGATGGGTGTGGAACTTGGTGTCGAAGGCACCCGTCGACTACCCAGTCTTCAATTCGCGAGTGAACGGAGGCATGCGACAGGCCTGCGTGAGGAGCACGCGTTGCGGGTGAAGCATGGCTTTCGCGTCGACCTGATGGACGCACGCGAACTACACGCCTTGTTCGGCCTGCACAAAGCCGCCGCGCTGATGAGCCATACGGCAGCAGAGATCGATCCCTACGGCTTCACTCATGCCGTACTTCAGGACGTCATCCGTCGCGGTGGGCGGGTGTTCGATCGCTCCGCCATGGAAAACCATGCCCGGTCAGGGGATCGCTCGGTGGTGCGCACAGCCACCGGCATCACGGTACGAGCGGAGCACCTGATCATGGCGACCGGGTATGAAAGCCAGCAGTATCTCGCGAAGCCCGTCGCCTCGTTGAACTCGACCTATGCCGTGGCCAGCCAACGCATCGAACGGGATATCATGTGGCACCGCGACTGCCTGATCTGGGAGACGGCGCAACCCTACCTCTACCTGCGCACCACACCGGACAGGCGCGTCATCATCGGTGGGCTGGACGCACCGTTCAAGAACGCGAAGCGGCGCGATGCGCTCCTGGACAGCAAGACCCAAAAGCTGGTGGTTTGTTTCCATGAACTCTTCCCGGATATTCCCTTCGAACCCGAGTTCAGTTGGTGCGGCACCTTCGGAAGTTCGAAGGATGGCCTTCCGTTCATCGATCGCGACGAGCGCACAGGAGCCTGGTTCGTGATCGGCATGGGAGGCAATGGCATCACCTTCAGCCAGGTGGGTGCGCGCATGGTGCGCGACGCGCTGCTGGGCAAAGTGGATCCCGACCGCGACTTGTTCCGCTTCAACAGATAAGGGCCAGAGGTGCGATTCTTGCAATACCACCACCCAAACCAACGACCATGGACAACGGGATCATAGCCAAAGCGACAGCCATCATTCACGAACCCATCGAACGTGTGTGGGAGGCCCTCGTGGATCCGGAACAGATAGCCCGCTACATGATGGGGACGCAAGTGACGAGTGATTGGAAGGAGGGCAGCCCCATTGCCTGGAAGGGCGAATGGAACAACAAGGCCTTCGAGGATACCGGTCGGGTGCTGAAGAACCAGGAGCCCGAACTCTTGAAATACAGCCATCGAAGCGGAACGCGGAGCGACGCGACCGCAGAGCACATCGTCACCATCGAGTTGAAAGAGGTGGCGGGCGTAACGCATCTCAGGCTGACCCAGGACAACAATGCGACGGAGGAAGCATGTGCGGAGTCCGAGAAGAATTGGACAGCGATGCTGGACGGGTTGAAGAAGATGCTCGGTGAAGCACCAGTCGCCAAGCCCGAAGCGCCGCGCGTCTAAATTGGTGTGTAGGATATTGCCGGGATCTTCAACACCTGTGGCAGGCTCTCCACAGCTGTGATGGAACGCTCTGACCATTCATCCGGTGCATTGCGTCTTTCGTCGCTAATATCCCGGGACCTCATGCACTGGCACAGGATCGGCCGCAAGGACAGCGCTCTTTTCAATAACCAAAAAACAAACAACGATGAGACATGTGTTGATCGCCGCTGCCCTGTGCATCGGCACCCTCGGGGCCCAGGCCCAAACCGGCACCACGCCAGCTACCCCATCCTCCGTGCCCGCGAATCACCCTTCGCACAATTGCATGACCGCCACCGATAAGGATTGGGCGAGCTTGGGCCTCTCGGCCGAGCAGGCCACCAAGGTGAAAGCCATTCAGGTGGACCATGAGAAGGCCTGCGCCGGCAAAATGTCGGACGACCCTACCGTGACCAAGCGAATGGATGAACATGAGGCGCAAGTGAAAGCCGTCCTGACCCCTGCCCAGTACGACAACTGGATGAAGTGGTGCGCGGCCCAGGCGAGCGCTCCCGCAACGCCAGCGCAAAAGGAGAAGATGTGATGGATCTCTGATCCGTCCCGGACACGGAACTGTGCAGGAAAGCCCCGCCCTATGCGGGGCTTTCTCGTTGAAGGAATGCTGGGGGGATCGGCACGGCGATGGCACCTGCCCGATCGATCAAAGAGACAGCCATGAACAACGCCACGCACACCCTTCTTCGCGACCTTGTTGAACTCCTCATTGATAGCGAGCTCGGCTATGCCGAGGCCACTTCCCGTGCAACGGACGAGCGCATCCAACAGCTCTTCAAGAAATTCAGTGCTTCGCGCGGACAGGCCATCATCGACATCTCACGCGAACTCATGCGCGACGGTGAAGAGGTACCCGAGGGTGGCACCTTGAAAGGCACCCTGCACCGCGCCTGGATGGACATACGCAACGCCCTTACCAGCACCCACAACGCCGCCATGCTCGACGAATGCGAACGGGGCGAGCACTACCTCGTGGGTCGCTATGAGGATGCGATCAAAAGTGAGCAAGTGCCCCCGCATATCCAGGAGGAACTCGCCGCCCAACTGGCGTTGGTGCGTTGCAACGTCATCGAGGTGGAAAAGCTCAACCGGTTGTTCGACAAGGTCGACAGCTAGGAGCAGATGAAAAAGCGGTTTCCCTCCTGGCCCCAGCGCAACGGGCTCAGCATCGTACTCCTTGCCTTACTGGTCCTCTTCTTGGTCGGCCAGGTGATAACCGGCTGGCACGTGCACAATGCTCAGCGCGCGGAGAACGGTCTGATGCCACTCACCTGCTGGCACTACCTGGGCAGCGCGCACTTCCGGGCCGCGACCTTCGAGAACTGGGAGAGCGAATTCCTCCAGATGGCCATGTACGTACTGCTCACCGTGAAGCTGCGTCAACTGGGTTCGTCCGAATCGAAAGGCTTCGATGGTCCTGAACCGGTGGATCGCGAACCGCAGCCACACCGGAACGCCCCTTGGCCCGTGCATCGAGGCGGATGGGTGCTGTCCCTCTATCGCAATTCGTTGTCGATCGCCTTCGCGCTGCTCTTCCTGTTATCCTTCGCCCTGCACTTTCAAGGCAGCTACGTCGATCACATGGAGGAACGGATCGCGAAAAAGCAGCCACTGGAAAGCGCGTGGAACTTCATGACCGGTTCCGACTTCTGGTTCGAATCGTTCCAGAACTGGCAGAGCGAATTCCTCGCGGTGGCGTCCATCGTATTGCTCAGCATCTGGCTGCGTCAGCAAGGTTCGCCCGAGAGCAAGCCGGTTGATGCCCCTTACGCGGAAACCGGCTCCTGACCTATCTGCTCCAGAAGCTTGTGAAAATGGAGCGGCCCGAAAACGCATATGCGTCAACGGGCCGCTCGCGACCAGGGAAAGGGAAGGCCCTGGGTCAAGACACCTTCTTCCAGATGCTACCGCCGAAGATCAACGCGATCAACAGCAGCACAAGGAAGATGTAGAAGATCACCTTGGCGATCCCAGCGGCGCTCGCTGCGATCCCGGTGAAGCCGAATACCGCCGCCACCAAGGCGACGACAAGGAAGATGAGTACCCAGCGGAGCATGTTGTTGTGGTTTTTAAAGGTTCGTGTGCACTGTTGCAGGATCTATTCCGATCCGTGCCAAGCTTTGAAATGGGAACCAAGTGTGGCATTACCGCCACATCGGAAGCACGAGCGTGTGGAAAACAACCCACGTTACCAACGAAGCGTTGCTGCACCACCTCGCATCTGGATCATGGCCCCGGTCCAGAGCTGGGTGATCGGGTCACAACGGGCGAAGGCGGGCTCTCTCGAAGAGTAAATTCCGTGATGTGGATGACGCGCGCATCAGGACCGCTCGGGAACCTTCAGGTCCACGAGCACCTTACGCAGGGTCCTGAAATCGATCGGCTTGGTCATATGGAGCGAGAAGCCGGCGTCGTGCGAGCGGGCTTGGTCCTCCAACCGTCCGTAGCCCGTGAGGGCAATGAGGTAGACATCCTGCAATTCGGGCGTTGCACGCAACGTGCGGGCGATCTGGTAGCCATCCATGCCGGGCAGTCCGATATCGCAGATGATCACCTGCGGCTTGAACGCATGGGCGGTCTCCAAGCCCATGGGCCCGGTAGCCGCAGTGCGCGTGTCGTGCCCGTCGCGCTGAAGCAGGACCTTCATGCTTTCGGCCGCATCGTGATTGTCATCGATCACCAGCACGCGGTATTCGGGCACCTCCTGTGGATGCGCCTCAATGGTCTTCCTTCCCGGGACGGTGCCTTGCTCCAACGGCAATCGTATGAGAAAGGTGGTACCATGATCGGCCTTGGTGGCAGCTACTTCCGCTGTGCCACCGTGCAGTTCCACCAGACCCTTCACCAACGTCAGTCCGAGGCCCAAACCTCCCCGCCTCCGATCCAAACCTTGATCGGCCTGACGGAACACGTCGAAGACGTGCGGGAGCACAGTTGGATCGATACCGACACCGGTGTCCTGGACGGATAGCTCCAGCCAACCCTGCCGCTTGCTTGGGTGCAAGGCCAGGGTCACCTCCCCACCCAGATCGGTGAACTTGTGCGCGTTGTGCAGGAGGTTGCCAACGGTCTGCGCCAACCGTGTTGGGTCACCATAGACGAGCAAGGGATCATCGGGCACTTCCAAACGGAACCGGATGCCAGCCGAATCGAAGATGCTGCGATAGTCCGTCGCGGTCTGTCGCACGATGGCCACCAGGTCACAGGGCTCCTTGCGCAGTAACACCTTGCCGCGGGCGATGCGCGTGGCGTCCAATAGATCGTCGACCAGCCTTGTCATATGCGTTACCTGTCGGTCGATGACAGAACGTGCCTCCTCCATCTCCGGATCTTGTGGATCCAACATTTCCATGATCTGCACGGCGTTACGCAGTGGCGCCAGCGGGTTGCGCAGTTCATGGGCCAGCATGCCGAGGAACTCGTCCTTCCGGCGGTCCGCCTCCTGGATGCCCTGGACCAGCAGGACGTTCTCAAGGGTGATGCACGTGCGCGAAACGAACTCACGCGCGAGAGCCACCTCGTCCGGACGGTACGGGTGCCCACCTTTCCGACGCATGAGCGCCAGTGCCCCATGCGCGCCCCGCCGCGCGCGTATGGGAAGGATCAACGCATGGCCGCCATCCATGTCCGGCACGCCCGTCTGGCCGGGCGCGCGACTGGGGGGAAGTACGTCCAGCAACTGGGGCTGATCGATCGTCATGGCGCGCTGGAAGGCCTTGGCGAGCCAGGGGAACGGGTACGTGGGCAGGGGATCGGCGACCTGCGGCCCGTGGTCCGTGGGTGGATCCCATACACATTTCACCTCGCAGTGTCCTTGCTCGTCGGTGATGGTTAGTACCGAGAGGTCGGCAAGGAAGGGTACGGGCGCACGTGTCAACGCATCCAATAAACCGGGGAGGTCCATTGAGCGCATGATGGCGGCTCCCGCTTCGGAAAGGAAAGCGGAGCGCTCGGCGGCCTCCTCGGCACTTGCGCGTTTGGCTTGCTCTTCTGCCTGCTGCGCAGCCAGCCCGCGCATGCGGAACAGTTCCACGAACACCTGCACTTTGGCGCGCAGGATCTCCGGCACCACCGGCGTCGGGATATAGTCGACAGCCCCGCTCGCATAACCCTGCGCCATGCGCATGTCGTCGTTGAACGCGGTGAGGAAGATGATTGGGGTGGCGGCGGAACGCTTGCGTTGACGGATCAACTGCGCGGTTTCGAAACCGTCCATGCCCGGCATGCTCACGTCCAGCAGGATCACTGCGAATTCACCTTCGAGGACCTTGCGCAAGGCATCCTGTCCTGATCGCGCGGTGACGATGTTGAGGTCCGGGTTCTCCAGGACCGTCCGATACACGAGCAGTTTTTCCGGCAGATCGTCCACGACAAGGATGTCCGTGACCTCCGCGGGAGGCGCAGGGACATCCCTTCCTGTGCGCGGTGTCATCGTGCTGCTGAACATGTCGGGTCGCACATTGGTGATCGTGGCTGGATCCCGGTCATCGGTGCAACCACCCGCGCAGAATGGCCAGCAATTGGTCCGTATCCACTGGCTTCGAAAGATAATCCCATGCACCGGACTCGATGCACTTCTCGCGATCGCCTTTCATGGCTTTCGCGGTCACCGCAACGATGGGCAGGTTCTTCAACTCGGGGATCTTGCGGATCTCGCGTGTGGTCTCCATGCCGTCCATCTCCGGCATCATGATATCCATGAGCACGATGTCGATGCCCGGCTCCTCCTGCAAAATACGGATGGCATCGCGGCCATTGTCCGCGGAGCGGATCACCATTTCGTGGTCTTCGAGGACCGTGGAAAGAGCGAAGATGTTACGCATGTCATCGTCCACGATCAGCACCTTCTTGCCACTGAGCAGTTTGTCCGACCGTCGTAGATCAAGGATCTGCTGCCGCACTGGTTTGGGCAGGCGGGTCACGTTCATGTGGAGGTGGAAAGCGGTGAGGTCGACCAATCGGTCAATGGACCGGGCGATGTGTACCGTGTGGGTGTCTTCCAGCCGCTTCCAGTTCCCGAGATCCTCCCCTCCATCCACGGCATCGTTCAGGAGCAGCAATGGCATGCGATGCACAACGTTCTTGCTGCCTTCGTCCTTGCGGGCTGCCAGTTTCTCAATGAGCTTCGGTGCCTTACCTCCCACTACCACGCCGTCCATCCGCACGTCCTTCAACGCGCGCATCGCAGCGTTGACGTCGCTCACGGCGGTCACCTGTAGATCGTCCGCGCTGAGCAGTGCGGCGAGCTCCATGCGGCGCTTGGCCTCAGGTTCGAGCAACAGCACGTTCCTCTTCCGTCCATTGGACGAATTGATCACCTGTAGCAGTTCGTCCAGCGTGTCCTTGCTTTGGATGGGTTTGGCGACGAAGGCAAAAGCACCCGAGCCGAGCGCACGATCGCGCGCATCGTCGGTGCTGATCACGCACACGGGGATATGACGCGTTGCGATGTCGTTCTTCAGACGGTCCAGCACGCGCCAGCCTTGCATGTCCGGCAGGTAGATATCCAGCGTGATGGCCTCGGGTTTGTGATCGCGCGCCATCGCGAGCGCCGAGGCGCCCAACGATGTGACCAGGCCCTTGAAGCCTTTCTCACGAGCGGAGTCGAGCAGGAAGCGCGCAAAGCCGAGATCGTTCTCCACGATCAACAGTACACGGTCGCCTGCGCGAATGAAGTCGCGGTCGTCGCCGACCTCGTTGATCGCCGCTTCTGCGACGGGTTCCGGCTCGAGCATGGGGCGGGTCTCCAGCGGTATCCCCCGGGGTGCTCCCAAACGTGCCGGGAGATCGCGCGACTCGGCGGGCGGTAGTTGGAGCGGACCGTGGGTGTCCCCTCCCCCGATCGCCTTGCGCGAACGGGGCGGCGCGTAGTGCGCGGGCAGGTACAGCGTGAAGGTGCTTCCGCGGCCGGGAGTGGACACCAGACGGATCTCTCCTTGCAGGAGACGTGAGAGTTCGCGGCTGATGGCCAGCCCAAGCCCGGTTCCACCATACTTGCGGCTGGTGGATCCATCCGCTTGTTGGAAAGCCTCGAAGACGATCTTCTGTTTGTCCGACGCGATACCGATGCCGGTGTCGGTCACCGAGAACGCCAGCACTTCCTCCGCGCGGTTCAGTTCGTCATTGCCGGGGGTCCAGCCTTCGCGCACGGGTTCAACGGAAAGCGTGACACGGCCCTGATGCGTGAACTTGAACGCGTTCGAGAGCAGGTTCTTGATGATCTGTTGCAGGCGCTTCGCATCGGTGAACACCGACTTGGGCAGTTCGCGATCGAAGTGGATATCGAACTCCACGTTCTTGCTTTCGGCGACATGCTTGAAGGTGCGTTCCACATAGCCGTGCAGATCGTCGAGCGGCAGGTCGCCGGCATCCACCACCACCGTACCCGATTCGATCTTGCTGAGGTCGAGGATGTCGTTGATGAGCATCAGCAGATCATTGCCTGAACTGTGGATGGTCTTGGCGAATTCCGTTTGCCGCGAAGTGAGGTTGCCCTCGGGGTTCTTGGTCAACTGGTCCGAGAGGATGAGCAAGGAGTTCAGAGGCGTGCGCAACTCGTGCGACATATTCGCGAGGAACTCCGACTTGTACTTGGAGGTGAGGGCGAGCTGCTTGGCCTTGTCCTCCAGTTCCTGGCGGGCCTGTTCCACTTCGCTGTTCTTGCGTTCCACTTCCTCGTTCTGTTCGGCGAGCAGGCGCGCCTTCGTCTGCAGTTCCTCGTTGGTCAACTGCAATTGTTCCTGGCGGCTCTGCAATTGTTGCGCGAGCGACTGCGATTGCTTCAGCAGCGTCTCTGTCCGCATGTTCGCCTCAATGGTGTTGAGCACGATGCCGATGGATTCGGTGAGCTGGTCCAGCAAGGCCTGGTGCGTTGGGTTGAAGCCTTCGAACGAAGCGAGTTCCAGCACACCCTTCACCTGTCCTTCGAAGATGAGCGGCAGCACGAGCACACTGCGCGCCGGTCCCGAGCCCATGCCGGAGGAGATGCGGATATAATCCGACGGCAGATTGTCCAATGCGATCTTCTGCTTCTCCAGGGCGCACTGGCCTACCACACCCTGCCCAAGGCCGATACGTTTGCCGAGTTGCTCCTTGCCTTCGGAAGCATAGCCCGCAAGCAGGGTCAGCTGGGCTTCACTGTTCTCTTCCTCTTCGAGCACATAGAATTCGGCCTGTTGTGCGGTTACCACCGGGCACAGTTCCGAGAGCACCATGCGACCCACGTTCGTCAAGTCGCGCTGGCCCTGGAGCATGCGGCTGAACTTGGCCAGGTTGGTCTTCAGCCAGTCCTGTTCGGTGTTCTTCTGGGTGGTGTCGCGCAGGTTGCGGATCATCTCATTGATCGTGTCCTTGAGGACGGCCACTTCACCGGAAGCTTCAACCGAGATCGATCGCGTCAAGTCGCCCTTTGTTACCGCCGTCGCCACTTCGGCGATGGCGCGCACCTGGGTGGTGAGGTTCGCCGCGAGTTGGTTCACGTTCTCGGTAAGGCCTTTCCATGTACCGGCCGCACCGGGCACTTTCGCCTGACCACCAAGCTGTCCTTCCACACCTACTTCACGCGCCACGGTGGTCACCTGATCGGCGAACGTCGCGAGCGTATCGATCATGCTGTTGATGGTGTCCGCGAGCTCGGCGATCTCGCCCTTCGCTTCCACCGTCAGCTTCCGTTTCAATTCGCCGTTGGCCACGGAGGTCACCACCATGGCGATACCGCGCACCTGGCTGGTGAGGTTCGAGGCCATGAAGTTCACCGAATCGGTCAAGTCCTTCCACGTACCGGCAACGCCCTGCACTTCGGCCTGACCACCAAGCTTACCATCGGTACCTACTTCCCGCGCCACGCGCGTTACTTCCGAAGCGAAGGAGCGCAACTGGTCCACCATGGTGTTGATGGTGTTCTTCAGTTCCTGGATCTCCCCGCGCACATCCACGGTGATCTTCTTCGAAAGGTCACCGGTAGCCACAGCAGTGGTCACCTCGGCGATGTTCCGCACCTGGCTGGTGAGGTTCGATGCCATCGAGTTCACCGAATCGGTCAAGTCCTTCCAGGTACCTGCCACACCGGGCACTTCGGCCTGGCCACCGAGCTTGCCTTCCGTTCCTACTTCCCTTGCCACGCGCGTTACTTCCGCCGCGAAGGAGTTCAGCTGGTCCACCATCGTGTTGATGGTGTCCTTCAGTTCGAGGATCTCCCCCTTCGCATCCGCCGTGATCTTGCGACGAAGCTCACCACGGGCCACGGCCGTAGTCACCTCGGCAATGTTCCGCACCTGGCCGGTGAGGTTGGAGGCCATGGAGTTCACCGAATCGGTCAAGTCCTTCCATGTACCCGCTACACCGGGCACGTCGGCCTGGCCACCGAGCTTCCCTTCGGTACCCACTTCACGCGCTACGCGCGTCACCTCCGCAGCGAAGGAGTTCAACTGGTCCACCATCGTATTGATGGTGTTCTTCAGTTCCAAGATCTCGCCCTGCACATCCACCGTGATCTTGCGACTGAGATCGCCACCTGCCACAGCAGTAGTCACCTCGGCGATGTTGCGCACCTGGCTGGTGAGGTTGGAGGCCATGGAGTTCACCGAGTCGGTCAAGTCCTTCCACGTGCCTGCCACGCCTTCCACGTTCGCCTGGCCCCCGAGCTTGCCCTCGGTTCCCACCTCCTTCGCCACACGGGTTACTTCGGAGGCGAACGAGGAGAGCTGATCCACCATGGTATTGATGGTGTCCTTCAA
>JBDTNF010000106.1:0-12934 GCA_039933875.1 Flavobacteriales bacterium
TAACTGTCACCATCAACACGCCACCAAACCCAGGCACTGACGGTGCGATCACGCTTTGTAGCACCGATGCCGCAGCCTTGCTCTTCGCGCAACTAGGCGGAACACCTGATGTTGGTGGCTCCTGGACAGGGCCAAGTGCTGTGATCGGCGGCATGATCGATCCAGCGACCATGAACGCCGGCGCCTACACCTACACAGTCTCCAGTACCGCGCCGTGCCCCGATGAGACCGCCACGGTCACCGTGACGATCAACAACCCACCTGACCCGGGAACGGACGGCGCGATCACACTTTGCAGCACGGATACACCAGCATCGCTCTTCGCTCAACTCGGCGGCACACCTGAGGTTGGTGGCTCGTGGACCGGACCCAGCACAGTGGCCGGTGGCATGATCGATCCAGCCACGATGAGCGCTGGTGTGTACACCTATACGGTCTCTGGCACTGCGCCATGTCCGGATGAAAGCGCCACAGTAACTGTCACCATCAACACGCCACCAAACCCAGGCACTGACGGTGCGATCACGCTCTGCAGCACCGATGCCGCAGCTTCGCTCTTCGCACAGCTCGGTGGCACACCTGACGTTGGCGGTGCGTGGACGGGGCCCAGCACGGTCGTGGGCGGCATGATCGATCCCGCCACGATGAGCGCCGGCGTTTACGCCTACACCGTCGTTGGCACCGCGCCGTGCCCCGATGAGACCGCCACAGTCACCGTGACCATCAATGCGATGCCTGATGCGGGTATCGATGGCGGCTTGACACTTTGCTCCTCCAGCCCCGCTGCGCAATTGAGTACCGGCTTGAACGGAACGCCGGATCCCGGTGGGACTTGGACCGCTCCAGGAGGTGGAGCATCGAACGGATCATTCACTCCGGGGACGAGCACGGTCGGTCTTTACACATACACGGTCAGCGGTGTCGCTCCTTGTCCGGCTGTTTCTGCGGTTGTCGACGTGACCGTGGTTACGAACCCCGATGCGGGAACGCCGGGGGATGCAACGCTTTGCGCCTCAGATGCGGCGATCCTTCTTTTCGATGAGTTGGGCGGGACACCCGATGCTGGCGGAGCCTGGGCCGGTCCGAGCGCTGTGGTGGGCGGACAATACGATCCTGCCACAATGAACCCCGGCGTGTACACCTATACCATCACGGTTCCACTACCGTGTATGAACGCGAGCAGCACAGTAACCATAGCTGAAGTGCCCCCGCCGAATGCTGGCGCGGATGGCGCGCTTACCCTGTGCATCAGCAGTCCGGCTACCGCACTCTTCGCATCCCTCGGAGGATCACCGCAAGCCGGTGGTGCTTGGAGTGGACCGAGCCCTGTTGTCGGAGGTCTCTTCAACCCGGCGACAATGAACGCTGGGGTTTACTCCTACACTGTGAACGGGACAGCCCCGTGCCCGAATGATGTCGCCACAGTGACCGTGAATGTGGTCTCAGCACCGGACGCGGGCACACCCGGCAGTGCGACACTCTGTGCCAGTGGCACCGCGATCGATCTATTCAACGAACTGGGTGGAACTCCGGACGCGGGTGGTGCATGGAGTGGACCAAGTGCGGTCGTCGGGGGCGTGTTCGACCCGGCGACGATGAACGGGGGTGTTTACACCTATACGATCGTTGTTCCTCCCCCTTGTGTGAACGCGACGAGCACGGTGACCATGACGGTGGTGCAACCACCGAACGCAGGCAGCGATGGTGCTCTTACACTTTGCATCAGCAGCCCGGCGACCGCACTCTTCGCATCCCTCGGAGGATCACCGCAAGCCGGTGGTGCGTGGAGCGGACCAAGCCCTGTTGTCGGAGGTCTCTTCAACCCGGCGACAATGAACGCAGGGGTTTACTCCTACACCGTGAGCGGCACAGCCCCGTGCCCGAATGATGTCGCCACGGTGACGGTGACCGTGGTATCCGCACCCGATGCAGGCACCCCGGGTAGTGCAACGCTCTGCGCCAGCGATACGGCGATCGATCTGTTCGGTGAACTCGGTGGCACACCCGATGCTGGCGGCAATTGGAGCGGACCCAGTGCGGTGGTCGGCGGAATGTTCGACCCGGCCGTGATGAGCACAGGGGTCTACACTTACACCATTGTTGTTCCGCCGCCTTGTGTGAACGCGACCAGCACGGTGACGATGACCGTGGTGCAACCACCCAACGCAGGCACCGACGGTGCTCTTACGCTTTGCATCAGCAGTCCGGCGACCGCGCTCTTCGCATCCCTTGGCGGAGCCCCACAAGCTGGCGGCGCGTGGAGCGGACCAAGCCCGGTCATCGGAGGGCTCTTCAGCCCTGCAACGATGAACGCCGGGGTGTATACCTATACCGTGACCGGCACCGCGCCCTGCGCGAGCGACGCGGCCACCGTAACGGTGAACGTGGTCTCCACGCCGGATCCCGGCACCGCTGGAGCGATCATCTTGTGCGCTTCGGACGCCGAGGTCGATCTATTCACTGAGTTGGGTGGCACGCCGGATGCAGGCGGTGCATGGACCACACCCGCAGGTGGCGCCTTCGACGGAACGTTCGACCCGGCTGCGGATGTTGCAGGGATCTACACCTACACGATCGCCGTGCCCCCACCCTGCGCAAGTGTCAGCGCGACCGTGGCCGTTGGTGTGGTGCAACCACCTGATGCCGGTGACGATGGCGCGCTCACCTTGTGCATCAGCAGTCCTGGTACAGCGCTGTTCCCTTCGATCGGCGGAACACCGGACGCGGGCGGAACATGGAGCGGACCGAGCATTCTGGCGGGTGGTCTCTTCAACCCCGCGACGATGAACGCAGGGGTATACACCTACACCGTCGCCGCTACAACGCCCTGCCCGGCCGATGCTGCCTTTGTCACCATCACCGTTGTGAGCGTCCCCGATCCCGGCGGTCCAGGCTTCATCGCGCTGTGCGCTGCCGATGCTGCCGTGGATCTCTTCAGCAGTTTGGAGGGATCACCGGATCAAGGCGGTGGATGGAGCACTCCGGGCGGTGGCGTGTTCAGTGGCACCTTCGATCCAAGCTCCGACGCACCCGGGGTGTACACATACACGATCACGGTGCCACCACCGTGCGCGAGTGTGAGTGCGACGGTGACAGTGGATGTGGTACAACCGCCGGATGCCGGCATCGATGCTGCGATCACGCTCTGCATCAGCAGCCCATCGACACCGCTCTTCCCGGTCATTGGCGGCAGCCCGGATGCGGGAGGCATATGGACCACACCTGGAGGCGCAGCGTTCGCTGGGTCCTTCGACCCGGCGCTGCACGCATCCGGCAACTATTCCTACATCGTCGCCGGTACAGCACCGTGCCCAGCGGATGTCGCGGTTGTGACGGTGACCGTGGTGACCACGCCCGATCCCGGTGTTGACGGCACATTGACCTTGTGCGCGAGCGATGTGCCCTCAACGCTCTTTGGCAGCCTGCAAGGAACACCGGACCTGGGGGGCGCTTGGACCGCACCAAACGGAGCCGTGTTCAATGGAACGTTCGATCCAGGCAGTAGTGCACCGGGTGTCTATACCTACACGATCAATGCTCCGCCACCCTGTTCAAGTGTCAGTGCCACGGTGACCGTGAACGTTGTGCAACCACCGAACGCGGGCACTGATGGAGCGATCACCGTATGCGCAACGGGTGCTCCCGCCGGTCTCTTCCTCAGTTTGCAAGGCACGCCGGATGCGACCGGCACATGGAGCGGACCTGCTGGTGCGTTCAATGGCACGTTCGATCCGAACACCGATGTGCCGGGTACTTACACATACACGGTCGCAGGCGTGGCGCCATGCCCGGCAGCCTCCGCAAGCGTTACGGTGAGCATCACCCAGGAGCCGGACGCTGGAAGCGATGCGATCCTGAACCTGTGCGTTTCTGGCGACCCAGTGGACATCTTCCTGAGCCTCGGCGGTGCTGATATCGGCGGAAGTTGGAGCGCTCCTGGCGGTGGTCCGTTCAACGGAACATTCACCCCGGGTACGAACGCGAGCGGCGACTACACATACACGGTCACCGGCACCCCGCCCTGCCCTTCCGCTTCCGCAGTGATCACGGTGAACCAATTGTCCAACGCGGATGCGGGCGGGGATGGTGGCCTGACGCTTTGCTCCAGCAACACGCCTGTGGAACTCTTCAATGAACTTCAGGGAACGCCGGATCCGGGCGGTATCTGGCTGCTGCCTGGTGGTGGCGTGTACAGCGGCATGTTCGACCCCAGCACGGATGCCAACGGCACTTACACGTACGTGCTTGTTGTTCCGCTGCCCTGTGTGAATGATACAGCGCTCGTGGTGGTGAACGTCGTACCGGCCTCCGATGCCGGTGCGGATGGCAGTGCAACGCTTTGTTCCGACGATGCACCGATCGCGCTCTTCAACATGTTGGGCGGAACACCGGACGCTGGTGGGACCTGGAACGGCCCTGACGGCGCGAACGAAGGCCAGTTCGATCCGGGATCGGATACGCCCGGTGGGTACACCTACACGGTGCAAGCCACTGCCCCCTGCCCGAACGTGAGCGCGGTGGTCGATGTGGCCGTGAACCCCTTGCCCGACGCGGGAACGAACGGATCGATCACACTTTGTCCGGAATCAGCACCGATCGACTTGTTCAGCCTGTTGGGAGGAAACCCTATGACCGGCGGCACTTGGACCGGCCCGGGGGGTGTGTCCAGCAATGGCACGTTCGATCCATCCATTGATACACAAGGGATCTATACCTACACCGTCTTCGGCCTCGCGCCATGCCCGAACGCATCGGCCAGTTCAACGGCCACCGTCTACCTGATCGCCGCACCGAATGCTGGACCAGATGCCGTGACCTGCACGCTCACCTACACCCTGAACGCCACCGGCAACTGGGCCAGCGGAACCTGGAGCGGACCGACGGGTATCGTGTTCGCCGATCCAAGCTCGCCGGGCAGCGGCGTTAAAGCCCCTGCGGGCGGCACCTACACCTTCACGTGGAGCGTGCTTTCCAGCGACGGTTGCGCCACGCAGGATCAGGTCTCGATCACATTCACTGATGCGATCATTCCTGTCGTCGCGACCACGGACGCGATCTGCCACGGGGCTTGCGATGGCACCGCCTCTGCGACCGCTACGGGCGGGAACGTCGATGTGGATGGCTACTCGTATGTGTGGTCCGCCGGTATCACAGGGAACAACGCTACGGCCTCGAACATCTGCGCAGGCGGGTACACCGTTACCGTGCTCGACACGAACGGTTGCAATACAATAGCACCCTTCACCATTGGAGAACCGGTGCCGTTGGTCATCGATATGGTGGGATCCAACCCGGAAACCTGCCCGGGCAGTTGTGATGGTATGATCGCCGTGATCGACCCCGAAGGCGCCCAATACAGCATCACCGGAGGCGCGCCATTCCAGACGGACAACGTGTTCACCGGGCTGTGCGCCGGTGCATACTCCATCCTGATGATCGATGCCAACGGATGCCAGGCGAGCGCCACAGAAACGGTCGGGACACCACCACCGGTCTTCGCGAACTTCACGTTCTTCCCAGACACCTTGTTCGTGGATGACCCCACCACACAGTTCACCAACACTTCATCGTTCAACGCCGTGAACTTCACCTGGGACTTCGGCGGTTTGGGCACAAGCAACGAAGCCTCGCCGCAGTTCACCTTCCCCGGTGGTGAGGGCGGCATCTACACCGTCTGCCTCACCGCCAGCGATGCGAACGGATGCCCGGACACCATCTGTGCACCGATCACGATCTATGACCTGCTCACGGTCTATGTGCCGAATGCCTTCACCCCCAACGGCGATGGATACAATGACGGTTTCGCGCCTGTCTTCAACCTTCCATGGGTGGTGGATTATGAGTTCCTGATCTTCGATCGATGGGGCGAACTGCTCAACAAGAGCGTCACTGTGGGCGAGCAGTGGGACGGCTGGTACGGCGACCTACTCTCGAAGACCGAGGTGTACGTCTGGAAGTTGAAGTGCCGCGACCAGTTGAGCGGTAAGTGGCTCGAGGCCGTGGGTCATGTGACCTTGCTGAAGTAGGCTTGCCGCCAACCAATTGATCGTTCCTCGCGTCTTCCATGCGGACCAATGGGCTATCCGCTCTTCGGTACCTTGTCACACGAATGATGTTGCCCGTGGTTGGATCCCTTCCCCGCACCTGCCTCCGATCGGACCGGAAGGCATGCCCGTGGATGGGAACAACCGCCGTGGTTATCGTCCTGCTTCTAGGCGTGCTGGATGTTCGAGCCCAGCCCCAGGTGGTCGATAGCTGTTTCACTTCCGTTCCCCCTGGCACCTCGTTCCCGGAGAGTTCAAGCCTTTCGAGCACCGAGGCGGATGACCTCGAGTGGACAGGTTCGGATTGGATCGGGGACTGGCCCGGCGCCAGTTTGGTACTGCCCCCGCCTACCGGCCTGATCGGGTGCCATTCCATTTTCATGGGTAGTGGGTCTGTCTGGACGACCGGAGGCGAGGGATTCGGGATGCTCCTCTCCGAGCCGCTTGTAGCGGGCCAGACCTACTCGTTCACCTTCACCTACGTGAGCCACGGCATGGGCAGCGACGGCAATTTCAGCCCGGAGTTCTCCACGGGATCCTCCTCCAACTACGGTAGTTCGACACCGATCGGCTTCCTGCCACCGGCCGGGTTCACCTGGGCCACGAACACGTTCACCTTCACCGCGACCGCAGCGCAGGATGGTGATACCTGGATCTTCCTCCATTCCACTCCCAGCGGAAGCTCAGGGATGGTCAACAGCCTCTGCCTGGCCTGCAATGTGCCACCGACAACTTGCACGGTGGACCTTGGACCTGATCAGACTTTGTGCCCTGGTGCGGCCACCACCCTCGATGCAACGACCGCAGGTGCGACTTACGTGTGGCAGGATGCCAGCACCGCAGCGCAACTCAACGTGAACACCGCCGGCACCTATTGGGTGCAGATGACCGCCAATGGCTGCACCGCCACAGATACTGTGGTCGTTGACTTCCTCACCGTCTCCTCGATCGACCTCGGCAACGACACGGTCCTTTGTACGGGCTCGACATTGTTGCTCGATGCAACGACGGCTGGCTCCACCTATCAATGGCAGGACAACTCGAGCGCACCAACTTTCCTGGTGGATGTCCCAGGGTTCTATTCGGTGAATGTGACGGTGGGCGCTTGTAGCGTAGGCGATGCGATCGTGGTGGCCTTCGATCCGGTCCCTGTGGTGGACTTAGGACCCGACGTGACCCTCTGTACCGGTTCGCTACTCATGCTTGATGCTTCCTACCCCGGCGCCACGTATGTCTGGCAGGATGCGTCGACAGCCGCGACCTACGATGCCAGTGCCGGGGGCACGTTCTCCGTGACCCTGACCCTGGGCACTTGCACCGCGAGCGATGCCATCGACGTTGCGATCGCAACTCCGCCCGATGCGGGTACTGATGGATCGATCACCCTTTGCTCTTCGGAAGGGATCGCCGACCTGTTCGGTCAATTGGCTGGTACACCGGGTGTCGGCGGCACATGGACAGCACCGGGTGGTGGACCCTTCAGCGGGAACTTCGACCCGGCGACGGATACACCGGGCGACTATGTGTACACGATCAGCGGTGTCGCGCCCTGTCCATCGGATGATGCCTCCGTGACGGTGGATGTGATCGCCGTTCCCGATCCAGGCAACGATGCTTCATTGAGCCTTTGTTCTTCAGGTAACGCCCCAGTGCTCTTCGACAACCTTGGCGGCACACCCGACGTCGGCGGCACATGGAGCGATCCGCTGGGCAATGCGTTCGCAGGCACCTTCGACCCTGCGGTGGATCCCGCTGGCGATTACACCTATGCTTTCTTCCCACCAGCGCCGTGTGCTGCGGTGAGCGCGGTCATTAGCATGAGCGTGATACAGGCACTGGATGCGGGCACGGATGGTTCCGTTGAATTCTGTCAGAATGGTGCGGCAGCGGATCTCTTCAGCAGCTTAGGGGGAACACCGGACGCAGGTGGAACGTGGAGCGCTCCTGCGGGCGGCCCTTTTAGTGGCGTCTTCAACCCCACGGTGAACGCCGTCGGGGATTACACCTACACCGTGAACCCCGGTGTACCCTGTTCTCCTTCATCGGCTGTTGTGGCCGTTACCATCCCACCTGCCGCCGATGCGGGTCCCGATGCCGGGCTGTGCGACCTCGATCACGACCTGAACGCTTTGGGGACCTGGACCAGCGGCAGTTGGAGCGGGCCCGTCGGGATCTCCTTCGGCGACGCGACAGTTGGCAGCACGACGGTCACCTCCGTGAACGGTGGCGCGTACTTGCTGACGTGGACAACGATATCCGCTTCAGGATGCGTCAGCAGCGATGACGTGCAGATCACCTTCGCCGAACCGATCGTTCCAGCGATCGCCGTTACGGGGCCTACGTGCAACGGCCTGTGCGATGCGACGGCCAGTGCCAGCGCCTCCGGTGGCAACCCTGCGCCAGGAGGCTATGACTACGCTTGGTCCGGCGGTATCGGCGGGAACACACCGAATATCATCGACCTGTGCGCGGGCAGCTACAGTGTAACTGTGACCGACGCCAATGGATGCAGCACCGATCAGCCTTTCGCGATCGATGCGCCAGCGCCGCTGGTGATCGACACGATCATCACCTCTGATGAGACCTGTCCGGGCACCTGCGATGGCACCGTCACGATCAATGACATGCAAGCCGTGGCGTTCAGCATCGATGCCGGGGCCACGTTCCAGACCGGCAACGTGTTCGCTGCGCTCTGTGCGGCAGGGTTCCCTGTGATGATCGAGGATGCCGCCGGTTGTCACGGTGAAGGGATAGCACAGATCAACAGCCCTCCACCGGTCGAAGCCGCCTTCGTGATCGTCCCGGAGACCTTGTTCGTGGACCAGACCGCCGCGCAATTCGTCAACACCTCCGCCCCCAATGTGGTGGCCCTCACCTGGGACTTCGGTGGTCTTGGCAGCAGCACGGATCGGGACCCCACCTTCATGTTCCCGCTGAACGAACCCGATATGTATACCATCTGCCTGGCTGCCAGCGATGCCAACGGCTGCGCCGACACCACTTGTATTGACCTCGTTGTGCTTGACCGGCCTGTGCTGCATGTGCCCAACGCCTTCACCCCCGATGGTGACGATATCAACGAGGGCTTCGCACCCGTGATCAATGTGCCATACGTGGTGGACTATGAATTCCTGGTCTTCGATCGCTGGGGCGAGGTGATCTTCAGCAGCACCGAACCGGGAGAAGCCTGGGATGGCCAGTATGGTGGTGCCTTGGTTCAGACGGGCATCTACCCCTGGAAACTCACCTGGCGGGATCAATTCCGCGCCGAGACGACCGAAGCTCTGGGGCACGTCACCGTGCTGCGCTAGTGGCGCTGCGCCCAGAACCTATCTTGGCTCGACACTAAGGGATCGCGATGACCGAGTTCATCCTGAACGACCGCACCGTACGCACGGATGCTCCAGTCGGCACTGTGGTGCTGGACATCATCCGCTATCACGAGCACTTGCCCGGCACCAAGATCGGCTGCCGTGAAGGGGATTGCGGCGCGTGTACGGTACTCGTTGGCGGGTTGAAGGATGACCATGTCGAATACCGCTCGATGACGTCCTGCCTGCTAGCGCTTGCCAACGTGCACGGTCGGCACATCGTCACCGTGGAAGGCTTGAACATGGAGCAGCTCTCGCCCGTGCAACAGGCGATGGTGGATGAGAGCGGTACTCAATGCGGGTTCTGCACACCAGGCTTCGTGGTCTCGTTGAGCGGATGCTGTCTGTCACGTGAGAAGGTCACGGAAGAATTGGCGGTCCGTGCGATCGATGGGAACATCTGCCGGTGCACGGGCTACAAATCCATTGAACGTGCGGCTGCGAGCGTTGCGAACCAGCTTGCACACAAGGATGGCAAAGACCCGATCACCTGGTCGGTGAAGAACGGATTTCTTCCCTCCTACTTCACAGAGATCAAGGATCGACTGAAGACCATTGCCCCGGCACCGCTAGTACGGGCGGGAAATTTCCCGCCCGTACTAGCGGGCGGTACCGACCTCTACGTGCAGAAGCACGACACCATGCACCATTCGCCGGTGCGATCGGTGTTCAACGACGAGGCCCTGAAAGGCATCCGCATCGAAGGCGATCAATGCATCATCGGTGGCGCATGCGCAGCGGCTGATCTGCTGAACTCGCAAGAACTCAACAAGCTCTTCCCTTCACTGGAGAAGAACCTCATGCTGGTTTCCTCCACACCCATCCGCAACATGGGCACACTGGCAGGCAACTTCGTGAACGCCTCTCCCATCGGAGATCTCACGATCTTCTTTCTCGCGCTCGACAGCACGATCACCTTGAAGGGGGCAAAGGAACGAAGCGTGAAGCTCCGCGACTTCTATAAAGGCTACAAGCAGTTCGACAAGTCATCGGACGAGATCCTGACAGCGGTGCGGTTCACGATGCCGAACGCGAACACGCGCTTCCACTTCGAGAAGGTGAGCAAACGCACGCACCTCGACATTGCCAGCGTGAACAGCGCGATCCGCTTGGAATTGGACGGTGACATGATCCACGAAGCGCATCTGAGCGCCGGTGGTGTTGCGCCGATACCGAAGTATCTGTCGAACACGTCGGCCTTCCTCGCAGGGAAACCGATCTCGAACGAGACCGTGCGCGCTGCGATCAAGGTCATGAAAGAGGAGATCGCGCCGATAAGCGATGCCCGCGGCACTGCGGACTACAAGCGATTGCTGCTGCGCCAACTGTTCTTTGCGCACTTCATGGAATTGTTCCCGGGCACGTTCACGCTGAAGGAACTGGTCGCATGAACACCAGTCCGAAAAAAGGTGCCGACCGCTTGATCCCGGATCCGGAGAAGGTGGTTTCCGAAAAGGAAACGCAGACGCGCGATGAGATGTCGAACCTGCGCAACGTGGACGGTAGCGGCCATGTGACCGGTCGATCGATCTACCTCGACGACATCCCGGTGATGCAGGGCACGCTTTACGCCTTGCCGTACGACGCGCCGTCGGCCCACGCACACATCAAGAAGCTCGACTTTTCAAAGGCCGCAGCTCTTCCTGGCGTAGTGCGCATCCTGACATACAAGGATGTCACTGGCGAGAACCAGATCGGCGGCATCATTCCCGATGAGCCGCTCTTCGCGGAGCACGAGATCCACTTCTGGGGCATGCCCGTGGCGCTGGTCATCGCAACCAGTGAAGACATCGCTGTGCAAGCCCGCAAGCTGATCACCGTCAAGTTGGAAGAACTTCCGGTGATCACCGATCCCCGAGAAGCTCGTGCGAAGGGTGAATTGATCATTCCGCCGCGCACATTCAACCTGGGCGACACGAAGCAAGCCTGGTCGCAGTGCACGCATGTGATCGAAGGCCGTGCGGACACCAACGGACAAGAGCATCTCTACATCGAGACGCAAGGCGCCTACGCCTATCCCACCGAGCACGACAGCATCCGCATCGCATCGAGCACGCAGGGCCCAACGGCTGTTCAGCGCACCATCGCACGGGTCTTGGGCATTCCGATGCACCGCATTGAAGTTGATGTGACGCGGCTCGGCGGCGGCTTCGGTGGCAAGGAGGATCAGGCCTCTGCATGGGCCACATTGGTGGCGCTGGCTGCGTTCATCCTGAAGAAGCCTGTGAAACTCGCGATGCACCGCATGGACGACATGCGCCTGACGGGCAAGCGGCATCCGTACAGCAGCGATTTCAAGATCGGCCTGGACAAGGACCTGAAGATCCTCGCGTACGAGGCCACCTTCCATCAGAATGCCGGTGCGGCCGCTGACTTGTCTCCCGCCGTGATGGAACGCACGCTCTTCCACGCGACCAACAGCTACTTCGTGCCGAACGTAGAGGTGACGGCCTACTGCTGTCGCACGAACCTGCCACCCAACACGGCGTTCCGAGGCTTCGGTGGTCCGCAAGGCATGTTCGTGATCGAAAGCGCGATCGCCAAAGCCGCGCGGGAACTGGGCGTGAGCGCTCGGGAGATCCAGCGCCGGAACCTCATGCAGGAAGGCAGCGAGTTCAGCTACGGTCAGATCGCGGAACACGTGAACGCGCGAGCCTGCTGGGACCTTGCCGACGAGAAGTTCGACATCGCGCAGTTGCAAGCGGAGGTGGATGCCTTCAACACTAAGAACACAACGCACAAGAAAGGCATGGCGATCATGCCGATCTGCTTCGGGATCTCGTTCACCAATACACCGATGAACCATGCGCGAGCGCTGGTGCATGTGTACCAAGACGGCAGCGTAGGCGTGAGCACCGGCGGCGTGGAGATGGGCCAAGGCCTCAACACCAAGATGGTGCAGGTGGCGGCGGCCGTGTTCTCGATCGACCCATCGCGTGTGAAGCTGGAGAGCACGAACACCACGCGTGTCGCGAACACTTCACCCAGCGCGGCCAGCGCGACTGCCGATCTGAACGGCAAGGCATTGGAGAACGCGTGCAACGCCATCCTCGTGCGGATCAAAGAGAAGGCTGCGCGCATGCTCAAGAGCGCTCCGGAAGCGATCACCATCGTGAACGAAGCGGTGCTGAACAACGGCCAGCCCACCGACCTCGACTGGAAGAAGCTGATCCACGCCTGCCACTGGGACCGCGTGAACCTGAGCGAGAGCGGCCACTACGCCACGCCGGAGATCCACTTCGACAAGACGAAGGAGAAGGGTCATCCGTTCGCATACCATGTCTATGGCACCGCAGCGGTGATGGTCACGGTGGATTGCATCCGTGGCACCTACGTGGTGGATTCGGTGAAACTGGTACACGACTTCGGCAAGCGCATGAACGACGCGGTGGACATCGGCCAGATCGAAGGCGGCCTGGTACAAGGCCTCGGCTGGATGACGATGGAGGAGATCGTTTACAACGACAAGGGCAAGCTCCTGAGCAACGCGCTGAGCACCTACAAGGTGCCCGACATCCA
>JBDTNF010000107.1:0-8778 GCA_039933875.1 Flavobacteriales bacterium
TCCTCGTGGCCACTGCCATCGCCACCTACACGAACACGCACCATGGTGATGCCGCGTGGGCTGTGCAACCCGCGAACTGGCTGAACAACCCGGGCCCGCACGGCTTCAGCGAGATGCTCTACGAGAACACCAGCGCGGCCGCCAACAACGGCAGCGGCTTCGAGGGACTGGGGGACAACAACTTCTTCTGGAATTTCGTGACCGGTCTGGTGCTGATCCTTGGGCGCTACCTGCCCATCATCGGTCCGCTGGCCATCGCCGGTCTGCTGGCCGCGAAGAAAGTGGTGCCCGCAGGCGGCGGAACGTTGCGCGCGGATACCGGCACGTTCGGCGCCCTGACGTTCGCGTTGATCTTCATCTTGGCCGCGCTGAGCTTCTTCCCCGCGCTCGCCCTTGGCCCCTTGGCCGAATACTTCAGCATGTGAACCCATGAGCAACAAGACCACATCCCTCTTTCCCCGCGCGCTGGTGCGTGAGGCGTTGGTGCAGAGCTTCGTGAAGCTGGCTCCACGCACGATGCTGCGCAACCCGGTGATGTTCACCGTGGAGATCGGCACCGCGATCATGCTGCTGGTGACGCTCTACATCGCGTTCACCGGTGAAACCGTACAGGGCGGCATCGGCTACAACGTGACCGTTCTGCTGATCCTCTTCATCACCCTGCTCTTCGCGAATTTCGCCGAGGCCATCGCTGAAGCACGCGGCAAGGCCCAGGCGGCATCGTTGCGCAAGTTGCGCGAGGACACACCCGCGAAATTGAAGCTTGCCGATGGCAGCTTGAAGTCCATCCGCAGCAGCGAACTGCGTCAAGGCGATGTGTTCTTCTGCGAGGCGGGCGACCTGATCCCTACCGATGGCGAGATCATCACAGGTCTCGCGAGCATTGACGAGAGCGCGATAACGGGAGAAAGCGCGCCGGTGATCCGTGAAGCGGGCGGCGACCGCAGCAGCGTGACCGGCGGTACGAAAGTGCTCAGCGACCGCATCTCGGTGAAGGTCACGGGCGAACCCGGCACCAGCTTCCTCGATCGCATGATCGCCTTGGTGGAAGGAGCAAGCCGCCAGAAGACACCGAACGAGATCGCACTGACCATCCTGCTTGCGGGCTTCACGCTGGTGTTCCTCATCGTGTGCGTCACGTTGAAACCCTTCGCTGACTATTCGAACACAGCGATCACCATCGCCTCGTTCATCAGCCTCTTCGTGTGCCTGATCCCCACCACCATCGGTGGATTGCTCAGCGCCATCGGCATCGCTGGCATGGATCGCGCGTTGCAAGCCAACGTGATCACCAAGAGCGGCCGCGCGGTGGAAACGGCAGGCGACGTGGATGTGCTGCTGCTCGACAAGACCGGCACCATCACCATCGGCAACCGCAAGGCAACGGCGTTCCATCCCGCACCGGGTGTCGACCCACAGCACTTCGTGCTCTACAGCGCATTGAGTTCCATGGGCGATCAAACCCCTGAAGGGAAGAGCATCGTTGAGCTCGCGGGCACGGACGTTACGCGTGGACTGTCCTCCGAGGGGCTTCAGCTCATCCCCTTCACCGCGCAAACCCGGACGAGCGGCGTTGACCTCAGCACAGGCATACGTCTTCGCAAGGGTGCCTACGATGCCATTCGCAAGTTGGCTGAAGGGGCGGGCCATGCTTTCCCCGCAGAAGTGGAAGCCGAGGTGAAGCGCATCGCTGCACTGGGTGGAACGCCGCTCGTAGTCGCTGAGAACGAGCAGGTGATCGGTTGCATCGAACTGCAGGACATTATCAAGCCCGGCATCAGCGAACGCTTCGAGCGCCTGCGGAAGATGGGCGTGAAGACCGTGATGGTCACCGGTGACAATCCGCTCACGGCGAAATACATCGCCGAGAAGGCTGGTGTGGACGACTTCATCGCCGAAGCGACGCCCGAGGACAAGATGGCCTACATCAAGAAGGAACAGCAGACCGGGCGACTGGTCGCAATGATGGGCGATGGAACCAACGACGCACCCGCGCTCGCACAAGCCGATGTTGGGGTGGCGATGAACAGCGGCACCCAGGCCGCCAAGGAGGCCGGCAACATGGTCGACCTGGACAACGACCCCACCAAGCTCATCGAGGTGGTGGAGATCGGCAAGCAACTGCTGATGACGCGCGGGACGCTCACCACGTTCAGCATCGCCAATGATGTCGCGAAGTACTTCGCCATCGTGCCCGCGCTCTTCATGGTGAGCATCCCAGCTTTGGGTGCACTCAACATCATGCGTTTGCACAGTGCCGAGAGCGCGATCCTCAGTGCGGTGATCTTCAACGCGATCATCATCCCGCTGCTGATCCCGCTGGCGCTGCGCGGTGTGACCTACCGGCCCATCGGTGCCAGCGCGATCCTGCGCCGCAACCTCTTGATCTACGGCTTGGGTGGCGTCATCGTGCCCTTCATCGGCATCAAGCTCATCGACCTTGCCATCGCTCCATTCTTCTAAGCCATGAGAACCTACCTGACCCCCGCCCTGCGCATGACCGCCGTGATGCTGGTATTGTGCTGCGGCATCTACACACTGATCGTATGGGGCTTCGCGAAAGTCGCGGGACCGCAAAGCGGCGCAGCTGAACTCGTGAGCCGCGATGGCAAGCCCGTTGGCGCCGCGCTCGTCGGCCAGCTCTTCACCAGCGACCAATACTTCCAAGGCCGCCCCAGCGCCGTGGACTACGACGCCGCTGGCAGCGGAGGCAGCAACAAAGGCCCAAGCAACCCGGAATACCTCGCCACGGTGCAGGCACGCATCGACACCTTTCTGGTGCACAACCCGGCCATCGCGAAGAGCGAGATCCCCAGCGAACTGGTCACGGCCAGCGGTAGCGGCTTGGATCCGCACCTGAGCGTACAAGCAGCGCGGGTGCAAGCGAAGCGCATCGCCACCGCGCGCGATCTCACTGAAGATGCCGTGCTCAAGCTGATCGATGACCACACCGAAGGTCCCGTGATAGGACTGTTCGGCACTTCCACGGTGAACGTACTCGAACTGAACCTGGCGCTCGACGCGCTGAAATGAACATGAAACACCTATTGACCATCGCAGCCCTCGGTTGCGCACTTTCTACATCGGCTCAACACTTGGATAACGCCATCACCATCACCGGTTACGCCGAAGCGTACTACAGCTATGATCTCGCGCAGCCTGACAACCACAACCGCCCCGGCTTCTTCTACAGCTACAACCGGCACAACGAGGTGAACCTGAACCTTGGTTATGTGAAGATGGCCTACGCGAAGAACAATGTGCGTGGCAACATCGCGCTCATGGCAGGTACCTATCCGCAGGCAAACCTCGCTGCCGAACCCCAAGCACTGCGCAGTGTGTTCGAGGCCAACGCGGGTGTACGGCTGAGCAAGAGCAAGGAGCTGTGGCTGGATGCCGGGATCATGCCGAGCCACATCGGTTTCGAGAGCGCCATCGGCAAGGATTGCTGGAACGTGACGCGCAGCATCCTCGCGGAGAACTCGCCCTACTACGAGGCCGGTGCGCGCCTGAGCTATACCAGTGCGAACGCGAAGTGGTACATGAGCGGCCTGTTGTTGAACGGCTGGCAGCGCATAGCCCGCCCGGATGGCAACAACACCCCTGCCTTCGGGACGCAACTTACCTTCAAGCCCAGTGGCAATACCACGCTCAACTGGAGCACCTTCGTGGGCAACGACAAGCCGGATACCTTAAGCCAGATGCGCATCTTCAACAACCTCTACGCGCAACTGCAGCTCACCGAACGCTTCGGTCTCATCGTCGGTTTCGACATCGGCATGGAGCAGGCAGCCAGTGGAGACAGCAGCGCGCTGTGGATGAGCCCGGTGCTGATCCCCCGCTACAAGATCGGCGAGAAGAGCTACCTCGCCGCGCGTGCGGAACTTTACCAGGATGAGGATGGCGCGATCATCGCCACCGGCACCGAGCATGGTTTCAACACCGTGGGCTACTCCATCAACTTCGACCATTGGGTGGCACCGAACGTGCTTTGGCGCCTGGAGGCACGCAGCCTCAGCAGCGAGGACAAGATCTTCGTGGACGCGGATGGCGCGGCGACCACCACCAACACGTTCTTCACCGCCAGCCTCTGCATCGCACTGCCTTGATCGCATCGGACGGCACCGACCCCCTGCTTCGGCCGACTTCCACCAGAGGTCGGCTGAAGGTCTATATCGGCATGAGCGCCGGTGTGGGCAAGAGCTACCGTATGCTCGAGGAAGCGCACCGGTTGCTGGCACAGGGCGTGAACATCCAGGTTGGCTACATCGAAACACATAACCGCACGGAGACGCATGCACTGCTGGAAGGACTGCCGATGATCCCGCGCCGCGAAGTGTTCTACAAGGGTAAACGTCTGGAGGAATTCGACCTGAACGCCACGCTCTTGTTGCATCCGACCAAGGTGATCGTGGATGAACTGGCGCACACCAACGTGCCCGGCAGCAAACACGCCAAGCGATACCAGGATGTGTTGGAATTGCTGGACAACGGCATCACCGTGATCACTGCGGTGAACATCCAGCACATCGAAAGCATTAATGCGGAGGTGGAACGGATCACCGGTGTCACGATCACTGAACGCGTGCCGGACAGTTTCCTGCAACGCGCCGATGAGGTGGTGAACATCGACCTCACCGCCGAAGAGCTGATCACGCGCCTGACCGAGGGCAAGATCTATGATCCGGCGAAGGTGGAGACCGCCATGCGCAACTTCTTCCAGCCGGAAAAGATCCTTCAATTGCGTGAGCTGGCGTTGAAGGAAGTGGCCGGTCAGGTGGAGCGCAAGGTGGAGCAGGAAGTGGAGAAGCCCAAGCAGCTACGCCACGAGCACTTCCTGGCGCTCATCAGCACCAACGCCGACGTGGCGCGTAAGATCATCCGCAAGACGGCGCGCTTGGCGAACTACTATCACAGCGACTGGAGCGTCCTTTATGTGCAAACACCGCGCGAGAGCATTGATCGCATCCCGCTGGACAAGCAACGCCACCTGATCAACAACTTCCAACTGGCTACCGAGTTGGGCGCCGAGGTGATCCAAGCGCAAGCGGGCGCGTCGAAGCCAGGTCTTGGTTTTCTTCCTGCGAAAGTGGTGAACGTGGAACGCGCGGACATCACTGAGGCGATCCTGCAAGTGGTAAAGGATAAGCGGATCACCACCTTGTGCATCGGCAAGCCCCATATCAGCATCTGGCAGGTGATCCTACGCACCAATACCTTTAACAAGCTACTGGGGGCGCTCGCGGAAAGCGACGTTGACTTGGTGATCCTGTCATGAGAACCAAGACCCGCCTGACGCTTTCGCTGGGCCTGATCACGCTGCTGGTGCTGGTGCTCGCTGCGGTGAGCCTCGGGACCATCTGGAAGTTGCGCAGTGAAGGCCAGGACGTGCTAAAGGCCAACTACAACAGCATCGAATACGCCCAACGCATGCTCTCCACAATGGACCTCGAAGGCGACACGGTCATCGGGTTCCAACGTCTCTCCGAACAACTTGCGAACCAGCGCGCGAACATCACCGAGGTGGGCGAAGCGGAACTGACCGAACAGCTCGCACGGCACATCGCTGCCTTCCGCGCATCACCCAACAACGTGGCGACCACGCGCGCATTGCGCCAAGACCTTAACGGCATCATCGACCTGAACCGTACCGCCATTGTTCGCAAAACCACGGATGCCGAAGGCCGGGCAGAGACCGCTGTCGCGTGGATCAGCATCGTCGGCACGCTCTGCTTCCTGATCGCCTTCACCTTGTTCCTGAGCCTGCCCGAGCGCATCGCCGAACCCATCCGCAAACTTACCGAGGGCATCGACCGCATCGCCGAAGGGCACTACCGCGAGCGCGTGGAGATCGAAGGCAGCGGAGAGTTCGGGCACATGGCCGAGCGCTTCAATGCCATGGCAGGTGAGCTGGAACGGTGGGGAGATAGCAATCTGGCGCGCATCATGGAGGAGAAGGCACGGGCCGAGGCGGTGATCAACAGCTTGCAGGACGCCAGCATCGGGCTGGATGACCAGGGGCGCATCCTCTTCCTCAACCGACAGGCCCTGGAACTGCTCGGCTTGGAGGGAACGGACGCCCTTGACAAACCTGCGACGGAAGTCGCGGAACGGAACGACCTGCTCCGGTTCGTGCTCAACGACAAGACCTCCTCGCCGTTCAAAGCGGTGGTGGATGGCAAGGAGAACTACTTCATTTCCAACCCCACGCCCATACAGGGCGCCAAAGGCTTGCTGGGAACGGTCTACACAGTACGCAACATCACACCCTTCCAGGAACGTGATCAGGCGAAGACGCACTTCCTCGCCACCATCAGCCACGAGCTGAAAACCCCGCTCGCCAGTACGGATATCGGCCTTACCCTGCTCGAACGCCAGAGCGGTGCGAAGCTCACCCCCGATCAGGGTGCCATCGTCGCTGATCTCCGCAAGGACCATCAACGCCTGGTGCGCATTGTGAGCGAACTGCTGGACCTGGCCCAGGCGGAGACCGGCAACATCCGGCTGCGGATGGCGGTGGTGCCCCTGAGGGTGCTGGTGGAAGAAGCGGTGGACGCCGTGAAGGTGAACGCGCGGCAGAAGGACATCGCACCCGTGGTGCATATCGCCGACGACGTGATGGTGCGGGCCGACCGGGAAAAAGCGGTGTGGGTGCTGGTGAACTTGCTGAGCAATGCGGTGCGCCATTCACCCCCTGGCGGTGCCATCGAAGTGCGCGGTGAACAACGGTCCGGGCATGTGGCCGTGGAGGTGACCGACGAAGGAGAAGGCATACCACCCGCCGAACATGAGCAGGTGTTCCAGCGCTTTGCGCCAGCGGCCAGCGCGCATCATGGTTCGGGCCTCGGCCTTTCCATCGCCCGCGAATTCATGGAAGCGATGGGGGGCAGTATTTTTTTCGATCCGGCACGTAAGAAAGGTGCTTCCTTTACCGCCCGATTCCCGATCGGTCCGGAGCGATATGAGCACCCCGAAGCAGGCCGCCGACCAGAAACGCGCTAACTCCCTCCCGGCGACCCATTCGCACCCGCTCTCGTGGGCAGGGCTGTTGGTGACCCTGGGCATCGTCTACGGCGATATCGGCACCTCCCCCCTTTACGTTTTCAAGGCCATCATCGATGATCGCCCCATTACGGAGGCGCTGGTCCTGGGCGGTATCAGTTGTGTGTTCTGGACACTCACCATACAGACCACGATCAAATACATCCTGCTCACCCTGCGCGCCGATAACCGCGGCGAGGGTGGCATTTTCTCCCTTTACGCCCTGGTGCGCCGTTACGCCAAGTGGGTGTACATCCCCACCATCCTGGGAGCCGCCACGCTCATCGCCGATGGGATCATTACGCCACCGATCTCCGTTTCCTCGGCGGTCGAAGGCCTCGGTGGGATGAAGGTGATGGAAGGCATCATCGAGCCGGGCAACAACCTCACGGTGGGCATCGTGATAGTGATCCTCTCCCTGCTATTCTTCTTCCAGCGCTTCGGCACCAAGGTGGTGGGCTTCTCCTTCGGCCCCATCATGCTGGTGTGGTTCGGCATGCTCTTCGTGCTGGGCCTGGCGCAGGTGGTGCATGCCCCTTATGTATTGCATGCGCTCGACCCGCGCTACGCCTATCACCTGCTGGTGGAATACCCCGGCGGTTTCTGGATCTTGGGTGCCGTGTTCCTATGCACCACCGGGGCCGAAGCGCTGTATAGCGACCTGGGCCACTGCGGCCGCCGCAACATCCAGGTGAGCTGGATCTATGTGAAGATCGCGCTCATCACCAACTACATGGGGCAGGGAGCCTGGTTGCTGACCCACGGTGGCACCCACCTCGGCGAGGCGAACCCGTTCTATGAACTCATGCCGCATTGGTTCCTGCTCATCGGTGTGGTCATCGCCACCATGGCGGCCATCATCGCCAGCCAGGCCCTCATCAGCGGTTCGTTCACGCTCATCAGCGAGGCCATCCAACTCAATTTCTGGCCGCGCGTGCGGGTGAAGTTCCCCACGCTGGTGCGCGGCCAGATCTACATTCCCAGCGTGAACTGGATCCTGTGGTGCGGGTGCATCATAGTGATGCTCTACCTGCGCCAAAGCACGAACATGGAGGCGGCCTACGGCTTCTTCATCGTGATCGCCATGCTCATGACCACCACCCTGATCTATGGCTACCTCAGCTTCGTGCGCAAATGGTCGCAATGGCTGGTGCTTCCCATACTCGGCCTCTTCTTCACGGTCGAAAGCGCCTACTTCGTGGCCAATGCTGTGAAGATCATACAGCGCCCCTGGTTCGTGTTCAGCGTGCTCTCCCTGGTGGGGATCATGTTCATCTGGTTCAGGGCACGCAAGATCACCAACCATTTCCTTGAGTTCGTGCGACTGGCCAACTACACCCAGGCCCTGCGCGACCTGAGCGACGACAAGGAGATCCCCAAGTACGCCACACACCTGGTGTACCTCACCAAGGCCGACAGCCCGCGCAATGTCGAGAAGCACATCATCGACAGTATCCTGGCGCGCAAGGTGAAGCGGGCGGATATCTACTGGTTCGTGCATGTGAACTACACCGACGAGCCCTACACGAAGGACTACCGCGTGCAGGAGCTCATCGACGACAAGGTGATCCGCGTGGACTTCGACCTGGGGTTCCGCGTGCAACCCCGGGTGAACATGCTCTTTCGGCGCGTGTTGGAAGAGATGGAGGCGGAACACGAACTGGAGTTCCGCAGCAAGTACGAGAGCATCAAGAAGAGCGATTTCCACACCGACATCTGCTACGTCCTCACCGATCG
>JBDTNF010000108.1:0-7073 GCA_039933875.1 Flavobacteriales bacterium
GGCAATCGGATTGGGCATGCGAAAGAAGAGGCTGCAGAAGGCAGCCGAAGAGCAAAAGGCGGAAAGGTGTTCTCATGGTGAATGGTGGCGTTGGTTCGGTGTCGCGGATACGACGGTGCAAACGAACTCCGCGCCGAGGCTGGCATCAATCGTTGCGTCCAATGAACGGGCGGGTCCGTGGCATCATTGGGTCCAATGATTCCCGCCTGTAGGCTTATACCTAAGTTTCCCGAAGAAGCGATGCGTGCGTTCCCCCTGCTGAACGGGATCCTGGCCCTGATCACGGGCCTTTCCGCGGTGCCCTCCACGGCGCAAGAGGCTGCGCGTACCACGGCGCTGCCGGTGGAATGGATCACAGTGGACGACGGTCTTCCACAAGGCATGGTACGCGCCATTCTCCAGGACCGCACAGGCTATATGTGGTTCGCCACCAAGGATGGATTGGCCCGAAGCGATGGCTATGGCTATACGGTCTTCCGGCACGATGCGCAGGACAGCCTGAGCATCTGCGCCAACCAC
This sequence comes from Flavobacteriales bacterium, assembly GCA_039933875.1. GTDB lineage: Bacteria > Bacteroidota > Bacteroidia > Flavobacteriales_F > PHOS-HE28 > PHOS-HE28. The sequence continues at coordinate 520 of JBDTNF010000108.1, forward strand.
ATCAGCTGTTTGCACGAGAGCCGCGCGGGCGATCTGTGGGTCGGGTCGGAAGGAGGAGCGGTCGACCGGTATGATCCACGAACAGGTGCGTTCGCGCATGTAGTTCGCGCTGATGTGGCCACACCCGCAAGCGCGCGTGCGATCCGGATCTTCTCTGAGGATCGCCACGGGAATATGGTGGTGCTGGACCAACAGGGTGTTGCCCTTGTTGTACCTCGCGATGGTGCGACGCGACAGCTTCCGCAACGCATCGCGTCCCTGGCCTTCGCACCGAACGGGGAGCTCTGGACCCTCGCGACCGATGAACTGGTGATCTCCAGACTGAACGCTGACAAGTCGCAAGAAATACTGAAGCGTTCCAAGCTGCTACCGATCGCGTCCGCCACCGCAGGCCTGATCGCCGATACCCTGCATTCGCGCATGCTGATGGTGCGGCAGGGGAGCATCATCGTCTTCGATGCCGTTTCGCATAGCGCGGTGGACACGCTACAGACCGGCTTGACCGATAGCGATCCCGGCATCTACCTGCTCGATGGTGAACACCTGTGGTCGGGCTATGGTGGGTCAGCGGGTGTCACGCGTATTTCACTGGCCGATGGCACCGTGGAAGCGATCGAGTTCGCGACACTCAACGGGGGAAGTCTTCCGAAAGGACCGATCGCCATCACCTTCGCCAGGGATCGCAGCGGGAATCTCTGGGTGGGCACCAGCGGCTATGGCGTTCTGCTACACCGTGCGCTCGCAGGCCGCTTCCACCAGATGCTCCAAGGCTCCAGCGCGTTGTTGGTAAAGGCCGATCACGGTGGCGAGCATCTCGTGGCGGCCGAGCGCATGCTCTGGATCAACGCACCGGATGACGTGCCGCAGAAGACCGGTTTCGACAAGGCGCTGAACGAAGCGAAGCGTATGCCCAGCTGGTACGGGATGGTGCTTGATGGGTCCGGCGTTTGGTGGGCCTGCATCACCGTGCAGGGCGATGCCAACTACCTCATGTACCACGGGCCAGCGGAGGGGGATGGGATCAAGCCCATGCCGTTGGGCACCGAGGAAGAGCCGCTTATGCTCATCAATTGCGAGAGCAAGGATCTCTGGGTCCTGGCCAACGGAAGCATAGGCACCGCGTGCGATCGCCTGCTTCGTTTTGATCCCATCACGCGCCGGATCACAGGCCGCCACCTGCTGCCGTTCCCGCTCCCGGTGTCGGACTACCGCATGATATCCGCACTGCTCTTCGCACGTGATGGCACTCTGTGGATGGGCACCCGCAAGGGCTTGCTCGAACTGCGACCCGGTTCGGAGAAGTGGATCGTGTACACGCACGATCCCGCGGATCCCAACTCACTGCCGGGCGATCGCGTCTTCTCGCTGTGCTTCGACCCGGATGCGCCCGATGAGGCGATCTGGGTGGGTACGGAAGATGCTGGCATGGCGCGTATGGACATGCGCAGCGGCGCGTGCCGCACGTTCACCATGAGCGATGGCCTGCCGAACAACACCATCTACGCCATGCTCGCCGATGCGCATCGCAACCTGTGGGTGAGCACCAACAAAGGACTGTGCCGCTTCGATCCGCGTACCGGTGCCATGCGCACCTACTCGCGCAACGATGGGCTCGCGGGCACGGAGTTCAACCGGTACAGCGCAGCGATCGCACACGATGGTCGTTTCTTTTTCGCAGGCACCAATGGCATCACCTACTTCCATCCCGATGAGATGTACGACGAGGTCAGTGCTTCCGCTACGGTGATCACCGGACTGGGCTTGGCCAACAAGCAAGTGCGATGGAACAGCGCGGGAGCGGATGAAAGCAAAGCCTTTCTCCTTCCCTCACCTCCGGATCGACTAACGAGCCTCGCGCTGCCGTACACCGAGCGCTCGCTCACGATCTCTTTCGCGTGCATGGACCACTCGGTGCCGCTGAAGAACCGCTTCCGGTACAAGCTCGACAACTTCCACACCGACTGGGTGGACGCTGGCACCGTGCATCAGGCCACGTTCACCAACCTCGATCCGGGCACCTACACCTTCCGCGTGCAAGGCCGCAACAGTGCCGATGTGTGGGATGACCGCGGTGCATCGCTGGAGCTGATCATCGCACCGCCGTGGTGGGGCACCTGGTTGTTCCGCGGTGCGGTGCTGCTGCTGCTGGGCGGTGGGCTTTACGCGTTCTATCGCTACCGGCTGGCGCAGGCGATGAAGGTGGTGGCCGTGCGCGAACGCATCGCCCGCGACCTGCACGACGAGATCGGGTCCACGCTCAGCAGCGTGTCGTTGTACAGCTCGGTGGCACAGAAGAAGGTGGCGCAGAAGGCTCCGGAGGCCAACGAACTGCTGGCGCGCATCAGCGAGAGCACCACGCAGGTGCTGGAGTCCATCAACGACATCGTGTGGGCCGTGAACGCGGACAACGACGACATGGAGCATGTGGTGAAGCGCATGATCGACCACGCCGTGCGCATGACCGAGACGCGCGAATGCACGCTGCACTTCGATCATGATCCGGCCTTGCGCTCACTGCCGCTGGACATGGCCGCGCGCAAGAACCTCTACCTCGTGTTCAAGGAAGCAGTGAACAATGCGGTGAAGTACAGCGGGTGCACCGAATTGCGCGTGACCCTGCTGCGCGACCGTGGGCAGATCGTGTTGCGCATCGCGGACGATGGCCAGGGCTTCGATACCCAGCATGTGCATAGTTCCAGCGGTGGCGGTAACGGCCTGCCCAATATGCGCAAGCGCGCGGCTGAGCTTGGTGCCACCTTGTCGATCACGTCCGCCGTGGGGATGGGCACCGCGATCGAGCTCCGCTTCGTGCCCGATGGCCGCGCGAAATCATTGGACGCAATGACCGATGGGCCCACAGCGAGGGAATAGTTTTGCCCACGCCAGAACACACCGATGAGCATCCGCGTAGCCGTATTCGATGACAATGCCAAGCGCCGCGAAGGGTTGCAGATGCTCATCGACAGCACGGACAACATGACCTGCGTGGGCGCCTGGCCCGATTGCCGCGAAGTGGTGCGACACGTCATGGAGACCACGCCCGATGTGGTGCTCATGGACATCGACATGCCCCATGTGGATGGCATCGAGGGTGTCACCCTCCTTCGCAAACAGTTCAAGGATGTGAAGATCCTGATGCAGACCGTGCTGGAGGACAACGCGCGCATCTTCTCCTCCATCATCGCCGGCGCGGATGGTTACCTCTTGAAGCAGACACAACCCGGCAAGCTCATCGAAGGCATCGTGGAAGTGACCCAAGGCGGAGCGCCAATGACCCCGGTGATCGCAGCGAAAGTGCTCAAGCTCTTCGCGCATCGCGGCTCCAGCAGCAAGGCCATCGACTTCCAGCTCAGCGAACGCGAACTGGAGGTCCTGAAGTTGCTGGCGGAAGGCTACAGCTACAAGATCATCGCCGCGAAGTGCAACATCAGTTACGCCACGGTGAACACGCACGTGAGCCACATCTACGAAAAGCTGCAGGTAAAAGGCGTCGCCAGCGCGGTGAACTTGGCCGTGCGGGAGGGGTTGATCTGAATGGGGATGAATGTCCTCCTGATCCACCCGTTGAGAAGGCGATCCGTTCAACCGGCGATCCCGATATTCGGGTTCCATGGCCGACCGCCCACAACGCCACACCATCCGATGGCAGGGGTACGATTACGCCCAACAGGGCGCGTATTACCTGACCATGTGCACCGATGACCGACGCCATTGGTTCGGGCACATCGCGGATGGTGTGGTGCATCCATCGCCTATGGGCGAATTATCCAAAAAATGTTGGGATGCGATACCGCAACACATGCCGCATGTGGATGTCGGTGAATTCATGGTGATGCCGAACCACGTACATGGTATCGTGGTGATACGGGAACGTGTGCCGGACGTGCGTGGGGTTGTGCGGGGCCGTGTGTTGGACGTAGGGGCGCGTCATGACGCGCCCGATACGAATGCGTTGAACGCGCCCGGCATTGGTGCGGGGGGTGCGCCCGGAACCACACCCGATGATCCCGGAAACGGGATGCCCGGCGGTGATCCCGATGCGGCCGACGCACCGGGCCAATACACGTGGGCGCGTCATGACGACAACGCGGCCGACGCACATGGTCAACACACGCGGGCGCGGCATGACGCGCCCCTACGGGATCCGCGGAAACCGCCGGGCATCCCGCGTGGCGCATTGGGCCAGGTGGTGGCGTCGTACAAATCCGCCGTTACGCGTATCGCGTACCGCGATGGGTTGGTGCCACACGGCACGCCCGTTTGGCAACGCAATTATTGGGACCACGTGATCCGCGACGACGCCGAACACGAACGCATCGCCCAATACATCCAGGACAACCCGAAGAATTGGAAAGGGGATAGGTTCAATCGGTGAGATTAGATTCGACTGTCGGTTGCGAAATACCATGGACGAAATCAAGGGGTACCACCACAGTCAGTACGTCGGCAAGGCCGGTGAACATTTGGTTGCGGCAAAACTTCTACGCCTCGGCCTTAATGCAGGCCCCTTACCAATTGATTCGGGTGTAGACATCCTCGCACATGCTGAGCTCAAGGTCCATCAAGATATTCTCCAGTTGCACGCCGAACATCTGGTCTACCAGTTCCAGGTAAAGACCACGTCTACGGACGAATACAGCGTTTCGATCGACTCAGAGAAGTTCGCAGAACTATGGTTCAAGGTGATCAACCTGATTGTTGTCTTCTGGCCAAAGGATGCAAGTCCCGTGTGCCTAGTCCTTCCCCCGAGCCTGTGCAGAATGCTCAGTTCGGGTGGATTCGAAGATCCCCAGGCACCGTTTGTGGTGACTGGCAGCACAATGTCGCTAAGGGTTCTTCGTGATGGTGACAGGTACTACATCAGGAACAAATCGAATGAGGTTACTCGCATGTTGGAGCGATTCGATCGGATCGAGCCCACTGACACGGACACAGGTATGTTCCCTTCGTATGCCTGCTGGTCCGGTGAGGAAAAGCGCCTCGTTGAGATTGAGGATGTGTGATATGTGTCACGGCATTTCGCGTGACGGATTGCAGCGGAAAGCCCACAGCGAGGAACGAGCGAGGACTTGTAGCGGAAAGCCGGACCCGAGCCGCAATATGGCGAGGGACACGCCCTATTTCAAGTGACGAGCGGACGAAGGTCTAGACGACAATGCCGATAGCCCATTTCACAAGTGCTGCGACGACGGCCATGGTAGCGAACGCAGTGATAAAGTGGAAGAAGGCCATGAATACTCCATATCCGAGTGAAGCCCCGAACCTTTCTGCCTGAGCTTCAGGATTGCCTGGTGCTCCTTTCATATCCTCCTTCAGGCGATGCCATTTTTGAAAGGTGATGAATGCGTTCATTGCTCCGAGGAAACATAGTATGGCGACAAGAGCGAAGAGCCACGTCCAACTGAGCCACAATGCACAAGCAACACCTACCGCGATACCTAGTGCTATGCGAATTGTGAGTCTACGGTTGACAAATCGTCTCTTTTCATCGTCCATCTGCACAATCAGTTTGATGTGAACATCGGAAGTCTGGCCTACGTCTGCAACACCCCCATGTTGAACGGGCCGGAGGCAATATTGAATATCGAACACTGAACATCGAATGTAGAAGTGAATGCAATGCCCCACTTCGATGGTCGGTGTTGGTCATTGGTTCGATCGCTGCTGGCGCTCCTCGAAGTAAACGTTAAGGACGGGTGGTTGCCTTTCCGTGGGATCCACGATCTCCAACCTAGTGAAGCAGGCACGCTTTGGACTACAGGTGCAGAGCTTGCTCCTGAACTCCGGACCGAGCACGAGCGGCGCACGCGATGGCCACCCCAGACACTTGTTGACCGCACGCCATTCCTTCCCCTTCAATCCATGACATTGATAACCATAGTAGGGGAATTCGACGGTGGTGCTGTCAGCGAAGAACGGATCGTTCGGGTTCTCGCAAAGACAGAGCGATTGGGCCTGTGCCGTCCAGCCGGCAAGCATCATCGCGACCCCAAAGATGGCCGCCTTCATGTCTGCAACACCCCCATATTGAACTCCCGCGTCGCCGGGCTCTGGCTCGCCGCCTCGATCCCCATGCTCACCCACGTCCGCGTCTCCAGTGGATCGATCACCGCATCCAGCCACAACCTGCTTGCCGCGTAGTACGGCGAGATCGTCTCCTCGTACTTCGTGCGGATCCTGTCGAGCAGTTCCTTTTCCTTTTCGGCGGTGATGGTCTCGCCCTTGCCTTTCAGCGCGCTCACCTCGATCTGCAGCATCACCTTGCTGGCCTGCTCGCCGCCCATTACGGCCACTTGGGCGCTGGGCCAACCCACGATCAGGCGCGGGTCGTAGGCCTTGCCGCACATGGCGTAGTTGCCGGCGCCGTAGCTGTTGCCGATGATGATGGTGAACTTCGGCACCACGCTGTTGGCCACGGCGTTCACCAGTTTCGCGCCGTCCTTGATGATGCCGCCGTGCTCGCTGCGGCTGCCCACCATGAAACCGGTGACGTCCTGCAGGAACACCAGCGGAATGTTCTTCTGGTTGCAGTTGGCGATGAAGCGCGTGGCCTT
>JBDTNF010000109.1:0-26140 GCA_039933875.1 Flavobacteriales bacterium
CGGATTTCACCAAGGTGTCCGACTGCGCGATCAGCCACGCCATGAATCTGGCTGGACATACGGGTGCCGAAGTCTATCTGCTGCACGTCGTGCCCAACCAAAAGGAAGCCGATGATGCCCGGCGCAAGCTGGAACTGGAGACGGAGCGCGCCCGGAAATGGGATCCGAACGTGAACGTGCACAAGCTTGTACGGGTCGGTTCCATCTTCGACGACATCGGTGACGCGGCCTCCGAGATCGACGCCGCGTTGATCATGATGGGGACGCACGGGATGCGTGGTATGCAATTCCTGACGGGAAGTCGCGCGCTGCGCGTGATCACCAGTTCAAGTGTTCCATTCATCATCGTGCAGGAGCGAGGCATCAAGGAAGGCGGGTACGATTCGATCGTGGTCCCGTTGGACCTGCACAAAGAGACCCGCCAGAAGCTGAAACTGGTGGCCGACATGGCCAAGACCTTCAATAGCAAGGTGCACCTGATCACCCCGCGGGAGGATGATGAATTCCTGCAGAAGCAGTTGGTGAACCACATCAAGTTCGCGAACCAATATCTAGATGAACGGGGCATCGCCCATGATGCGACCATCACCGAGGAGGACAGTTCGGGATTCGTAAAAGCCGTGATCCGTCACGCTGTTCAAGTGGACGCTGATCTGATCACCATTATGAACCTGGCCCAAGGCAACATCTTCGGTGTGCTGGGAGTGCCTTACGAGCAGGAGATCATCACGAACGAGGCGCAGATCCCCGTGATGTGCACGAACCCGCGCGAGACCGGAACCGGCGGAGGCTGGACGTTCCAATAAGGGCTTACGCCCGCATCCCGATCACCAGGATGTCGTCCACCTGCTCATGGGCGCCACGCCATGAGTTGAACGCCTCTTGCAGCAACCCACGCTGTCGTTCGGTGGGGTGTGTGCTTATCTCCACAAGTAGTTCCCGGAACCGTCGGTAGAGGAACTTCTTCCCCTTCGGCCCGCCGAACTGATCGGCGTACCCGTCGGAGAAGATGTAGACCATGTCGCCTTGTTGCAGTTTGATGCGATGGTCGGTAAAGCTCTTCCCATTGAGGTCGAAGCTTCCGATGGCGTTCTTGTCCGGCGCGAAGAGCAACACCTCGTTGCCACGCACCAGATAGAGCGGGCAGTTCGCCCCCGCGTACTCCAATACCCCCCGCGATGGATCGAAGCTGCACAATGCCATGTCCATCCCGTCGCGCACCAGGTATTGTTCGCGGTCCTTGTGCAGTGCGTCGTACGCGATCCTGTTCAGGTCCTTCAGGACCTCCGAGGGTCGTGAACGGCCACGCTCCTTCACGGCCTGGTTCAATCCGTTGTGGCCGATCAAGCTCATGAACGCGCCCGGAACACCATGGCCCGTGCAGTCGACCGCAGCGAACACCACCCGATCCTCCACGCGCTCGAACCAATAGAAATCGCCACTGACGATGTCCTTCGGCCGATAGTACACGAACGAGTCGGGGAGCAGTTCGCGGATCCGCTTGTCCGCCGGAAGGATCGATTCCTGTAACCGCTTCGCATAGCGGATGCTGTCCGTGACGTTCTTGTACAGCTCGACCACCTTGCGGCTCTGGCGCTCCACCTCCTCCTTTTGCCGCACCACCTCCTCGGTGCGCTCCATCACCTTCGTCTCCAGTATGCGTTCGCGTTGGCCGAGTTCATCACGCATCTTAAGCAACGCGTGCCCCAATACATCCTCTTCGCTCAAGGGCTGGTAGTCCGCTTCGAAATCGCCGGCCGCCACGGCATGTGAGAAGTCCGTTGTTCGTCGCAGGCCTTCGACCAGGGAGGTGAGTGCCTTGCTCATATCACCGATCTCGTCGTTGGTCGTCCGCACTTTCGTGCGCGGGAAAACGCCACGGCCGAGGCTGAGCAACACGACACGCAGACGCTGCACGGGCGCCACGATATCCCGGACCACGATGAAGGCTACCACCAGCCCGATCACCACCAGTGCGATACCCATGTAGAGCACGAAGAACTTGAGCGAATCGAAGCTCCGGATCATGCCCCCCCCCAGCTGCCGGCGTTTCTCCTCCTGCATGTTCAACAACTTGTCCAGGTGCGAAAGCACCTTGGCGGTCTGTTGGTCCAGTGGTCCGCCCTCTTCCGCAAGGTCGTTCCGCTCCATGTGGACGAAGGGGTCGCTGTAGCTCTCCAGCGACGGGAGCAATTCCTTGATGTGATCGTGCTGGACGAAGAGCTCCTGCATCTCACCCGTGATCTGGCCCATCAAGGCGACCTCTTCATGGTCCCAACTCGCCATAAGCGTGTCGATGCGGTCCAGCAGTCGCGGCAGCTCCTGGGTGGTAATGGCCACCAGGTTGGTCTTCTCCGGAGCGTCGGCGCGGCTCTCCAGCAGTGCCCAGTTCTTGATGAGCATATGGGCGTTCACCGTAAGGTTGCGCAGGCGCACTAGGGCGTCGACCGAAGGCGAATAGACCTGGTTGATCTGCTCGTTGATCCCCCGGCTGCGCTCCAGGGTGCGGTTCGTGAGCACCACGACAAGCAAGGCGAAGAAGATGAACAGGCCGAAGCCCATCCCGATCTTTCGCCCGATGGTCATTCGCATCGCCATCGTGCGCTAGTGTTCTTCCTGAGGGGGCAATTCCTCGAACAGTCTCCTGAACTTATCCGAGCTCTCCTGGTCCTGCAGGCTGTAGTAGATACCCTCAAGACCAAGCAGGGTCTCCCGCCGTGTAGGGTTCATCTCGTGGGCCTTGAGCATGTATGGCAATGCTTCCTGGAAATATTCGCGACTGGCCTCCTGGATCTGCAGGATGCTCGGGATCTCGTCATCCGCACCGATGTTCCTGATGTTGTACACGCCGCGGTTGTAGTAGAGGGTGGCCAGGTTGTAGTTCGCGCCGTAGTTCTCGGGCTCCATCGCCAACACCTTCCGATAGGCGGCCACGGCCTTGTCGAACCAGCTCAGTTCGGCGCGGTCCTGATTGAACCGCTTGGTGTAGACGGTCCCCAGCGCATTGGTGAATTCCACCTCACGCGCCTTGACAGCCGCACTGGGATCGGCGCGCAGCACAGCGGCCTTGTACTTTCCGAAGAGCTGCAAGGCCCGCTCTTCCTGCATTTCATTGAGCGCCTTGGCAGCATCGTTGAAACAGGAGCGCGTGAGGTAGTCATAAGCCTGTATCGCATTGCCGCGATAGGCACTGTCCTTGTCCAGCACCATCGCACTGTAAAGGCTGTTGAGCGCCTCGTCCCGCGCGCGGTCCGCGCTATCGGGGGTTGTGGCACCCTTGAACATATCCTTGTAGACGAACCCGCGCAGCAACCACGCCTCTGGATCGTCCGTGTGCGCGGCCGTCCTCACCGCTTCGTCGATCAGGCTGCGCGCCTGTTGGAGCTCCCCGGCCTGGTAGTGGCGCAGAGCTTCCACCAACGGGTCCTGAGCCGCTCCGGCGACCACGAGCAGCAGCCCGCAGAGCATGAGAATATGGCGGCGTACCCTGTTCATTCCTCTACGCGATGAGCGAGGTTCTTCAGTGTAAGGCCAACGACCAGACCATGCTTCTGGGCGTTCACCAGACTCAACTCGTATTTGAGCAGGTTATCCACACGGACAAAATTGACGATGGCACCATCCTCCAGCGCGCCGGCGTATTCTGTCACCACCAACGTTGGGCGTCCCTGCATGCGCTTGAAGATCTCGGGCATCAGCGCCAGGTCGGAACGGCCAACGAACAGCATGTGGCAACGCTCCACTTCGGCCGAACGTGGAAGCTTACGCACTTCGATCGGTTGCTTGCCGATGGTGCGGGTGGAGTACTGCTTGATCAGTTCCTGATAGAGGTTGGTCCCTCCGATAACACCAATGATGAAGTTGCCGCTGCGCATATCCGCGTCCTTCCACTCGACGAGTTTGGCGATATTGTACAGATAGTTGGCCTGCAGGATCGCCGTGGTATCCTTGTCGCCGTCGCGCTGTTGTGGGGCCGCCGCGCAGAGCAACAACGGCAACATGAAAACCAGTGTGTAGCGCAAGCCGGATCCCTTCGCCACAGGCGTAGATTTGATCGCCCCCTTACCCGATCCTGTGCCGAACAGATCCACCACGCGACAAAGTAGCGTCGCGCTCCTGCTGCGTTGTGCATTGTTCCTGTGCATCTCTCAACAAGTCCCTGTTGACGCGGTGGGCCAATCCTCCATGCTGCGCGACTTCGACCGCTCGGCACAACAAAACGCCATGGGGTATCAATGGCTGCGATGGAGCACTGAACATATCGGACATCGCCTCACCGGCAGTGAACAGGGACGACTTGCGGAGGACGCGGCGGATAGTCTCTTCAGGCTCGCTGGTCTGGAACATGTGACCGCCCATCCCTTCGCCGCGGAGGCCTGGTCCCGTGGTCGGATCGACCTTGTGGTGCTCGGTGGCGATAGCCTCTGGCACCCTGGCGCCGTAGCGCTGGCCAACACCCCGCTGGAGGCCTTGGTACAGGCGCAACTAGTGGATGTTGGCAACGGGCTTGCCGACGACTTCGATCGCGTGGGCGATGCGCTTCGTGGCCGTGCGGCCCTGGTGAACCTCGGCCTGGTAAACGCCCAAGAAGGGGCGCACAACCTGCACCGCAGCGAGAAGGCGGCGCTGGCCATCGCGCATGGCGCTGCCGCCATTGTATTCGTCAATCATGTTGATGGGCACGTTCTACTGACGGGGACGGCTTCGATCGATGGGAAACTGATCCCGGTGCCGGCCGCTTGCATAGCGATCGAGGATGGCCGGGCGATACGCGAACGCCTTGCGAAGGGGGCCGAACTTTCCGTGCGTCTTGAGATGACGAACCAGAGTCGTCGCGTCGAACCGCGTGATATCATCGCGGAGATCCGCGGTACCAAGTACCCGGAGGAGATGATCCTCGTTGGTGGGCACCTCGACAGTTGGGACCTGGCCACCGGCGCCACTGACAATGGATTGGGCTCCTTCTCGATCCTGGACCTGGCCCGAGCCATGCAAGCCTCCCCGCACAAGCCGGAACGCACGGTCCGTTTCGTTCTTTTCATGGGCGAGGAACAGGGACTCTTGGGGTCGCGGTCACTTGTCGCGAGCTACAGGAATAGCGGCGAACTCGCCCATGTGCGCTGCATGATCAATCTGGATATGAGCGGCCATCCACAAGGCTTTGGTGTGGTTGGACCGGCTGGCTGGCCGGAGGTATTGGCGCGCCTTTGTGAGGGGCTGCGTTCAGTGGACAGTGTCGCGTTCAAAGGGAAGGTCAGCGAGGAGATCGGGCTGCATAGCGACCACCAGCCGTTCCTGTTGGCGAACGTGCCCGTGATCTACCCGATCTGTGACCTCGGCAAGAGCGTGTACAACTGTTACCACAGCAGCTGCGACGATATCCACCTGGTGGATCCCCAAGCCATGGTGGACAATGTCCGCTTCGTCGGGATGCTGATCTACGGGCTCGCTGCGGAATCGGATCTACCGCGTGCGTTCCTCTCGGAAGAACTGCGCAAGCGCTTGATCGATGCGCATCAGGAAGAGCCTCTTCGGCTCGGCGGGGACTGGCCCTGGTAGTCCGGCCTATTGCCCTTCCTTGGCACCCCGACCCTGCGGGCTGCTCATCCCTTGCAGGTCGCGATCAAAGAGATACAAGCCGCCTTTATCGTTCCCGATCAGGTTCAGCTTGTCGATCAAGTTGCGCGCGAGCGCTTCTTCCTCGATCTGTTCACCGACGTACCACTGCATGAAATTGTGCGTGGTATAGTCCTTCTCCTTCAAACACAGATCCACCACTTTGTTGATCTCATTGGTCACCTTCGTCTCACTCTGGAAGAGCGCCTGGAAGATGTCAGTAATGGTGCTGAAGTTGGTGCCGGGCTGTTTCAGTGCCGGGACCACGGCCTGACCTCCACGCTCGTTGATGAACTTCACCAGCTTGAGCATGTGCATCCGCTCCTCATCACTGTGCCGGTAGAGAAAGGCCGCGGTCCCGCTAAGACCTTTGTTCTCGGCCCACGAGGCCATCGCGAGGTACGCCTGGCTGCTCATCGCCTCGACGTGTACCTGCCCGTTCAGCGCTGCTTCGATCTTCTTTGAAAGCATGATGGTGTTCCCTTGATGTGTTCAAAGGTAACAACCGCGAGAGGGCTGTGTTGTTCACCGCTTGTTGAAGTTGTTCATCGCTTGATCGATGCCCAACAGCCCGAACTGAAGGACCGCTTTCGAGGCCAGGTCGATGCGCTCGGGCAGTGTCTTTCGCGCCGTCTCGTCCCACCGTCCCAGAACGTATTCGCTCTGCCGGCCTTTGGGGAACTCGTTGCCGATCCCAAAGCGCAGCCGCGGGAATCCCTCCGAACCGAGCAACTCGATGATACTCGTCAACCCGTTGTGCCCCCCGGCGCCTCCGGCGGGCTTGATGCGAATGGCGCCGAACGGAAGGGCGAGGTCGTCCGCTAGAACGAGGAGGCGCTCCACAGGCACGTTCTCCTGGTCCATCCAGTAACGCACGGCTTTTCCGCTCAGGTTCATGAAGGTCGAGGGCTTGAGCAGCACGAACGTGCGGCCCTTGTGCCGCAACTGCGCGATGTCGCCGTAGCGCGCCACCCCAAAAACGGAGTTGGACGCACTCGCGAGTGCGTCCAACACTTGGAAACCGATGTTGTGGCGGGTATCCGCGTATTCCGGTCCGGGGTTCCCCAGGCCCACCACGAGGTACTTCATTCCTCTGCGCCCGGGAGTATAGCCGGGCGTGGCTTAGGGTCACTTCTTGGCTGCGGGCTTCGCGTCGGCGGCAGGCTTCGCGTCGGCAGCACCAGCAGCGGGCGCAGCAGCGGCACCAGCAGCGGGCGCAGCAGCAGCGACGGGAGCCACCTCCTCCACCTTCTTGATGATCTTCACTGCGGCCACCACGTCGTTCGGGCGTTCCAGCAGGGTGAGGCCTTCGTACTTGAGATCGCTCACCTTGATGCTGTCGTTGATGTCCAGTTCAGCAACGTCCACGTCGAGGTGCTGGGGAATGTGGGCGGGAAGTCCCAGCACGCGCAGCTTGCGCATGTTCTGGTTCAGCTTGCCCCCGTTGCGTACGCCGACCGGCTGGCCCTTCAGGCGCACCGAAAGAAGCACGCGGGTCTCGCGATCCTCTTTCATCTCCATGAAGTCGACATGGATCACGCGGTCGGAAACCGGGTGGAACTGCTTCTCGTGGATCAGTGCGAGTGTCTTGTTGCCCTCGAGGTCCAGTTCGATCTCGTTCACTTCGGGCGAGAACACCACCTTGCGCAAGACGGCTTCATCCACGCTGAAATGGACGGTCGATTCGCCGCCGTAAAGCACGCATGGTACGCGTTTTTCGCGGCGCAGTTGTGCGGCACCCTTGGTTCCGGTGGTCGTGCGGGGCGTTCCGCTGATGGCTACTTTGTTCATGGCCTCTGAAGGTTATGCGATGATGAAATGACTGCTGATGCTCTCGTGACTGCGTACCCGGCGGATGACGTCCGCGAAAAGTTGGGATACCGAGAGGGGTTTGATCTTGTTCGTGATGGCCAGCTTCTCAGGGCTGATGGGGATCGTGTCCGTAACGATGAGTTCGGCCAATGAGCTCGCGGCGATGCGCTCGCAGGCATCACCGCTCAGCACGGCGTGCGTGCAAACCGCCCTGACGCTCCGCGCTCCCTGGTCCATCATCATGTCCGCAGCCTTGGTGAGGGTGCCGGCGGTATCCACCATGTCGTCCACAAGCACCACGTTCTTGTCCTTGATGTCGCCGATCACCGTCATGCTCTCGATGCGGTTGGCGACCTTCCTTTGCTTGTAACAGATGGCCATGTCCACGCCCAAGTGCTTGGCATAGGCGTTGGCCCGCTTGGTACCGCCGGTATCGGGCGCCGCCATCACCAAGTCGGTGAGGGCCATTTGCTTGATGTACGGCAGAAAAATGCTGCTTGCGAACAAGTGGTCCACGGGCACCTCGAAGAAGCCCTGGATCTGGTCAGCATGCAGGTCCATGGTCATGATACGGTCGACCCCGGCGGCTGTGAGCATGTTCGCTACGAGCTTGGCGCCGATGCTCACGCGAGGCTTGTCCTTGCGGTCCTGTCGGGCGAAGCCGAAATAAGGCATCACTGCGACGATCCTCTTGGCGCTCGCCCGTTTGGCGGCATCCACCATGAGCAACAACTCGAACAGGTTGTCGCTGGGGGGAAAGGTGCTCTGAACGATGAAAACCAACTCCCCGCGCACGGTTTCTTCGAAGCTGGGCTGGAACTCCCCATCGCTGAACCGGCTTACGCTCACCTCGCCCAAGCGGTCACCGCTCGAGGCGGCGATCTGCTCGGCCAGGTACCGCGTTGCGGTGCCGCTGAAGATCTTGGCGCTTTCCTGCATGATCCTTGGCGAAAGGGCCGCAAATGTAGTGATCTTCCGCAGGTTATCAACGATCGTTAGTGGACGTGCCCGCGCGGGTCCCGGCTATCTTGCGGCCCCACCGCCCGCACTGGCGGCCGACTTCGTTCCATGCCCCGCACAGATCAGCACCCAGCACCCGCCCAACTCGCCCAAGATGTTCTTGCCGCCGTGCGCCGCTCCGGCCATGCTGGCATCACCAGCCAGCAGTTGGCTTTGCAACTGGGGTTCAAGGATAAAGGACAGCGTTACCTCTTGTTCGATGCCATCGACCTGCTACTGGACGAGGGTCGCATCCAAAGCGGCAAAAAGGGGCGTTACACCGCCCAGGGAGACCGCGACTCCGTGGAGGGCACGATCGATATCATAGCTAGTGGGGCCGGTTACGTCCGTTTGGGCATCCCGGGCGGCGAAGACGTGTATGTGCAGCAACGCGATGTGGGCACAGCCTTACATGGTGACACCGTGCTCATCAAGCTGGTTTCCGGTCGCGGGTCACGCCTGGAGGGCAAGGTGCTGAAGGTGCTGAAGCGCAGGCGCACGGAATTCGTGGGCGCACTGCACAAACATCAGGGACGAATGATCCTGGTGGCCGATGACCAGCGTGTGCAGCGTCCATTTTTCATTCCTGCTTCGGAGGTGAACGGCGCCACCGAAGGGGACAAGGCAATCATCGAACTCGGCGAATGGAAGGATGCCCGGGATGAGCCGCGGGGCAAAGTGTTGCGGGTACTTGGCCGTGCTGGTGAACATCAGGTGGAGATGCACGCCATACTCGCTGAGTTCGGCTTACCGCTCGAATTCCCCGAAGGGGTGATCAAAGCCAGCGAGGAGATCCCCAATGGCGTGACACCGGCCGAGATCGCCCGGCGACGGGATGTCAGGATGATACCGACGCTGACCATCGACCCCGACGATGCGAAGGACCTGGACGATGCGTTGAGTGTTCGACCCATTGAGGGTGGTTGGGAGATCGGCGTGCACATAGCGGACGTCAGCCATTACGTGCAGCCGCGAAATGTGGTCGACATGGAGGCCGCGAACCGGGCGACGAGCGTATATCTAGTTGACCGCGTGGTACCGATGCTACCGGAAAAATTGAGCAACGACCTCTGTTCACTGAACCCGAACACGGACAAGCTCAGCTTCAGTGCCATTTTCGAAGTGGACGAGAACGCACGGATCCGTGCCGAATGGTTCGGACGGACGGTGATGCGCTCACAACGACGCTTCGCTTACGCTGAGGCACAGGTTATCATCGACGGAGGCGAGGGGGACTTCAAAGATGAAGTGTTGACCCTCCACAAACTGGCGCAGGTCCTGCGTAAAGAACGTATCGCGAACGGCGCACTGGAGATCGGTGGCAATGAGGTGAAGTTCAAGCTCGATGAGAAGGGCGCGCCGCTCGGCGTTTACCAGAAGGTGATGGGATCCGCGAACTGGCTCATCGAGGAGTTCATGTTGCTCGCGAACAAACGCGTGGCCGCATGGGTCGGAAAGCAGAAGAAAGGCGGAGTACCGCCGTTCGTCTACCGCGTTCACGATCTCCCGGATCCAGAGAAGGTGGATCAGTTGCGCTCACTGGCCAAGAGTTTCGGCCACTCGCTCACCGTGTCGAAGGACGAGGACCTGCCGCACGCGATAAACCGCTTGCTCCACGATGTGCGCGGCAAGGAGGAGGAGAACATCATCAAGCAGGTCGCCATCCGAAGCATGGCGAAGGCCATTTACAGCACCGAGAACATCGGACACTACGGCCTGGCCTTCGAGCACTATACCCACTTCACCTCTCCCATCCGACGCTATCCCGATCTGCTCGTGCACCGTGCGATGGCGCACTACCTGGCCGGCGGCAAGCACTTGGACCGTGAACAACTCGAGTTGAGTTGCAAGCACAGTTCGCGTATGGAGAAACAAGCGAGTGATGCGGAGCGCGCGAGTATCCGATACAAGCAGGCCGAATACCTGCTGGCCCGCATCGGTCAGTCGTTCGACGGGATCATCAGTGGGCTCACCTCGTGGGGCGTTTACGTGGAACTTCGAGAGAACAAATGCGAGGGCATGATCGGGTTGCGCGAACTACCGGGAGATGTGTTCCGGTTCGATCAAGAGCGGTACGCGGTCGTCGGCCAACGTACGGGACGCAAATTCCGGCTGGGCGACGAGGTGAATGTGACCATCAAATCCGTGGATATGGACCGGCGCACGGTGGCGTTCGAATTGACCGGCGAGCCGAGCACGACGACCTCCGGCAAGTTCGAGCGACGCACCCCGAAAAGAGAAGCGCCCCGGAAGGGCGCCTCCAAGGGGTCGTTCAAGAAGCGCGCTAAACGAGGTTGAGGCGCTTGGAGAGGTCGTCCTTATAACTGCCGCCGATCGGGATCACTTTCTTGTCGTTCTCCAGGATCAGGTTGGACTGTTCGATCGCCGTGATCTTGTCCACCCGGACGATGAAGCTACGGTGCACCCGGATGAAATCGGGCTCCGGAAGTTTCGCTTCGATATCCTTCATCGTGCTATGCACGGTGTAGCGCGTGTTGAGCGTGTTGATCACCACATAGTCCTTCAGTGCCTCGATGTAGTAGATGTCCGTTGTCTTGAGCTTCACCAGGCGGCTGTTGCTCTTCACGAACATGATGTCCTTGCCACTCTCCTTGCTCTCCACCAGTGAGTACAGCAGGTCGCGTTCCTTGAGCACCTCGGCCTCCTTCTTGTGCTTGTAAAGCGCCATCTCGATCGACGTATGGATGTCGATCTCCTTGAACGGCTTGATGATGTATCCGTAGGGCTGTGTGACTTTCGCTTTCGCCAGGGTGCTCTCGTCCGCATAGGCCGTGAGGAAGATCACCGGGATGTTGGTGTCCTTACGGATCTTATCGGCGGCCTCGATCCCGTTCATCTCGCCCTTGAGCATGATGTCCATCAGGATGATGTCCGGCATATGCTCGATGGCCAGTTCCACCGCATGCTCACCGGTGCTCGCGGCGCCCACCACGTGATAGCCTAGCTTCTTAAGGCTGTGCTGGATATCCTTGCTCACAATACTCTCATCCTCCACTACGAGCACGTTTGTCTGCGCCATGGCCACTTTGCTTGATACGTTCAAAAGTAAGCAAATACGTTACCCCACGCCCTTTCTGCCGTTCAATGCGGCCATCCAGCTGATCCACCAGGGTGTGGACCAACTCCAATCCCAGATTACCGTCGCGGCGATCGTCGAAATCAGGCCTCATCCCGATACCGTCATCACTGATCGTGATCCGCACCTGTTCCCCGGCCAGCTCCAGCGCGATGCGCACATGCCCGGTGTTGCTTTCCGGGAACGCATGCTTGAGTGAATTACTGATGAGCTCGTTGAGTATGAGGCCACATGGGATCGCCTGATCTAGCACGAGGTCTATGTTCATCACCTCTGTTTCCAGGACGACCTTTCCACAAAGGCTGTAACTCATCATCAGGTTACGGCATAGCCCATCCGCGTAGGAGCCGAGGTCGATGGAACTCAGGTCCTTGGTCTGATAGAGGCTCTCGTGGATGAAGGACATGCTCCGGATGCGGTCCCGACTGACGCGCAGCAATTCCAGGATGCGCTCATCACCGCCCACATATCCGGTCTGCAGGCTTAGAATACTGCTCACCACCTGCAGGTTGTTCTTCACGCGATGGTGCACTTCCTTCAACAGGACCTCTTTCTCGTTGAGGCTCTGGAGCAGGCCCATCTGTGCCTCCTTCCGGTCGGTGATCCCGTGTGCCAGACAGGAAACCTCCTGGACATGGCCATCGACCAAGATCGGGCTGAGAAAATTCTCCACCCACACCGGGTTGCCGTGTCTGTTTATCAGCTGAACCTCGAACTGTTGCGGCTTCCCCTTGAAGGCCGCCTCGTACCGAGCGCTCAAGCCTTTCACACGATCGGGTGGAACACGGGTCGCCATGGCTTCCATAAAGTGATCGCCGACGGCGAAATGGATGCCGTGTTCGTGTTCGATGGACCGCATGAAATGGTCATTGCACGAGGTGATCCGGCGCTCGTTGTCCAGCGTCCAGATCATCATGTTCGCAGAACTGTCGAAGATCGCCTGAAGGCGCGCCGCTTGCTCACGCACCAGGTCTTCGGCCACTTTCTGTTCCGTGATCTCGTGGCCGATCCCAAAAACCTCGGTCACCTTTCCATCCGACCCGAAAACCGGGCTCAGGAAGATCTCATTACTCACCCGCATCCCGTTCCGGTCCAACAGATCGGTCTCGAACCGCAGTGGGCGGCCCGCGAACGCCTCGGCATACTTGCCTTCCCAAAAGGCGTGGTACTCGGCGCTGGCGAATTGCTTTCGGGGGCGGCTGGGATCCGTGTTCAGCTCCGGCCTGGCCCCGTAGAGTCGTTCGATCATATCACCATAACCCCGGTTGAAGGAGGTTAGCTTCAGTTCCTGATCCGCTGTCCAGAACATGTGTTCGCTGCTCTCGAACAGCGCGCGCAATTTCGCTTCGTGCTCCTGTACTTGTTGTCGTGCCACCATCACTCCCGTGATGTCCCTGAAGATGCTCCGGGTGGCCGCAGGACGCCCATCGACACTGCGCAGGTTCGTGGTGCCTTCAACGTGCACACTCCGCCCCCCCTTGGTCACAAAGACCGTAACGATCTGCCCGGGCCGCTCTCCTCGCATTACCCGATCGAAGAACTCTTCGCAAACTGCACGATGCGCGGGATGAACAACATCCCAAACGGAGAGCTCCCGGGTCTCCTCTTCGGAATAACCGAGAGAGTTGCGCCAAGCCGTGTTCACGTACTCGAACCGTCCCTCGATGTCCACGCTTTGGATCAGGTCGGTCGCGTTCTCGAAGAGATCACGGTATCGTTCCTCACTCGCCCTTAGGGCCTCCTCATCCTGCTTGGTCCGGGTAATGTCCCGGGAAACACCCATCGCGCCGGTCAGCTGGCCATCCTCATCATAGAGCCGGGAAGCCGCCAGGAACGATGTGAAGATCTTCCCCTCCTTGTCGATGTTGCGCACCTCGCCTGCGAAGGCCCCGTGCTGGTCGAGTTCCGCTTGGATCCGTATGTACTCTTCGGGCTCGGCGTAGAGCATCAGGGTGCTCTTCCCCAGGACCTCGGCTGCTTCGTAACCGAATCGAATACTCGCTGCGGGGTTGTACTCTGTAATGAGACCGTCCGGGTCGGCCGCCATGATCATGTCCAGGGAGCTGTCCACCAAGCTTTGTGCGAATCGCCTCGAACGGCGCAAGGCGTCCTGTGTCCGTCGGTGCTCCGCGATCTCCTGGCGCAGCACCTGGTTCACCTCCTCGGCCATCTGCACTCGCAACCGTTCCTTCAGCAGGTTTTGTTGTCCGCTTTGGTCCTGCAGCGTGATCTGCGTCGCGGGCTCACCCTCGAATAGTGTGGCTGTGATGAAGAGCGACAGTTCGCGGCCCGGCCCAGCACCAAGCCGCAATGTGATCGGGATCGTTCCGGTTCCCTGTTGTTCGAACAACTTCAACGCCTTGGACGCATCGTCCATATGGAAAATGCTGGAGACCTCCCGGCCCACCATCGGCATACCAACGAGGTGCTCCGCCGCTGGGTTGGCATACCGTACCCTGCCTCGGTGAACCACCATCAAGCCATCGCGAATATGCTCAACCAAGCTTCGGTAGCTGGCCATGAGTGAGCGTTGCTCGATCTCCGCCTGCCGGTATGCCGTGACATCGATGAGCATGCCGAGTATGGTCGGCGCACGTCCCTCCTGCTCATCGAGATAGACGTTCTCTAGCACGTGCACCGGGCGACCGTTGCGGTGCTTCAGCGGCATTTCGTAGTTGATGAGCCTGCGGTCGCGATGAAGAGCCGCGAGGAACGCGTCCCGGTCCTCTGGAGTATGATAGAGATCCAGCGCGGTGTGGTGCATCAACTCCTCCCGGCTCGCATAACCGAGCAGGTGCGCCATGGCGTCGTTGCACTCTATAAAACGACCCTCGAGCGTTGTGCGGAAAATGCCGGCCAGATTCCGACTGACCATGTCGTCGTATTGACGCTTGAGGTCAAGATAGGCCTGCGCCAGTTCCGTTCCGACGGGGACTTCCATGGGCCTAACTTACTCCTATCAATTCCGGTGGTGGGATCCTGATCAGGGTTGTTCGGCACCTGCCCCATATGGTGGTGGCACCTTTTCGCCATCGATCCGCATTTCGACACCATCCCGGTACTTGATGACCAATGTGGGATTTCCTTGTTCAGAGTAGTAAGTGAAATCACCCTGCTCCAAGCCTGCCGAATAGCGGCCCTCCTGTTTCAACTCGCCATTGGGCCAATACCATTTGTGCTTGCCGGTGGGCTCGCCCCCGAGGAACTCACCGGTGAAATACTTCCGGCCGGTATCGTAGTTGAACACCCAGGCGCCATCCTTCATTCCATCCTTGTATGAACCCACCTCCTTGTGGTCGCCCACCTCATAGGTCCACTTGCCTTCTTTGCGCCCATCGATGTATTCCCCTTGTGTGATAACGGTGCCTTGCTCATCATACTCGGCAGAGGCGCCATCTTCTTTGCCCTTACGGTACAACTCCTCACGGTGGCGTGTGCCGTCCTCATAGAACCATTGCCACTGACCCTGCGCAAGACCATTCTGGTATTTGCCCTTCTGTTCCACTTTTCCGCTGCGGTGATAGAAGGTCCAGTCCCCGTCCTTTCGGCCGTCCTTGTAGGTTCCCTCGGCGCGCTTCTCCCCCGTCGCATAGTATTCCACCCACGGTCCCTGCATCGCACCCACATCGTTCACGAGTCCCTCGCTGATGAGCTGGTCACCCATGTAGATCTTGGCGCCCGTCACTTCGCCTTGTGGTGAGAATTCCTTGAAGAGCCCCTCTCGTTTTCCACTCTTGGAGTAGCTACCTAGCGTTGCCACCTTGCCGTTGGGGTGAAAGGTGCGCTTGATGTCCACGGTCAACGTCTCCTGGGCCCGCTCATCAATGACACCGCCATCGTACTTCTCCATGCCTTTCATGTTCCCGAGCACATCGTATTCCTTGAAGATGCCCTGGCGCCTATCGTCCACGAAGTTCCCTTCCCATTTCACTTTGCCGGTAGGATGGAATTCCTTCCAGGGTCCCTGCCTCATCCCCATGCGATCGATGCGATTTATCTCCTCGCGTTTGCGCAGCATGCCGGCGCCGTACTGTAATAGCGCTACGACCCTTCCATCCTCCGCGTATTCATAGCCTCGTCCCTCCTCCTTCCCGGCCTTGAACGGTATCTCCTTCTGCAGTTGACCGTTCGGATGGTAGTACTTCGCCACACCTTCGCGTAAATCCGCCGCATAGGTTTCCTCACTAAGCATCACTCCGGTGGTGTCGAACTTCCTAGACAGCCCTTCTTTTCTATCCGCCTGGTAGTTTATCTCACTTTGAAGCGATCCATCCTCCGCGTAGAATTTCCACAAACTGTCCAGGAGGAAGTGTGCTCTATTTCCCTCAGCTCGTAGGACACCGGTTTCGTAATAGGTTTTCCAATAGCCCTCCGGTTTTCCATCGACCAGGTACCCCTCGCTGCTCACCTTCCCGTTCGGGAAAAGGTAGCGATGGAACCCATCCTCACCCTGGGCAAAGCAAAGCACCGGGAACATCAACACAATAAGCGAATACCAACACCTCTTCATATTCTATATTCTTCTAAATAAAAGGTGTTGATATGATAAGAGCGGTTGATCCTGTTGATGAAAATGACCAATGATCCTTGCGAGTGTAGGATATCAAAAGTAGCGCACCGCTTATCAACGATCCTCG
This sequence comes from Flavobacteriales bacterium, assembly GCA_039933875.1. Classification (GTDB taxonomy): domain Bacteria; phylum Bacteroidota; class Bacteroidia; order Flavobacteriales_F; family PHOS-HE28; genus PHOS-HE28. Next base: position 16,162 of record JBDTNF010000109.1, read on the forward strand.
ACCAGAGAGGAGGGATCAAAGGGCCCGTATATGCTGAGAAAATAATATTCTTATCAACGATCGTTCATGGTGGATCCTTACGCGGATCGGTGTAAAGGATGGATATGTGGATACAAGAGCGACATGTGTGATCGAGGTTCGGAAGAAGCCCGTAACATGAGTTGCTTCTACCAACACTTGTGTTAAGGGAGCCAAGGTCAGCAGGAGCGGAAGAATGTTGTACCGGGTTATGCACGGGATAACCGCTGATCCCACGATCCGATCGTGTGTTAGCCCCGGGACCGAGCCAGGGGTATCTTTGAGGACCAGCACAACCCCCGAATGCACATTCTTATTGGTAGTGATCATGCGGGCTTCGAGTTGAAGCAGTACTTAAAGGAACACCTGAAAGCGGAAGGGTTCAACGTTACGGATAAGGGTACGCATGTGAAGGACAGCGTGGACTACCCGGACTTCGCTCATGCCGTAGCGAACTCAGTGGCCTCCGAAGCCGGAGCGCTTGGTATCGTTATCTGCGGAAGCGGGAACGGGGTCAACATCAGTGCGAATAAGCACCCGGGTATTCGTTCAGCCCTGGCTTGGAGCGCGCAAGTGGCCACCCTCGCGCGCCAACACAACAATGCGAACGTACTGGCCCTGCCAGCTCGTTTCATTTCCGATGCGGAGGCCCTTGCCATTGTGGAGGCTTTTCTTGCCGCGCAGTTCGAAGGTGGTCGTCACCAACGACGGGTGGAGAAGATCGAATCGGGCAGCTAACCGCGTTAGCATGATCGGTCTTAAGCACATCCTTGGCATCGTTCTGTTCGGTGGTGCTTTACTCTCCTTCGGTCAGGCGGATAGCTTGGCGGTTCGGTATGCGAACACCATTACACAGGATGAACTGCGCGAACACCTGACCCTTTTGGCGGGAGACGCTTATCAGGGCCGGGACACGGGCAAGGAGGGCCAGAAAATGGCGGCAGCCTATTTGAAGGAGCAGTTCACGAAGGATGGGATACCACCAATTCCAGCCCCGCATGCGGTGGCTATCACCGAGGGGTATTTCCAATCCTTCGGGTTGCTCGAGGAACAGAGCGGTGCGATACGGATCGTAGTTGGCGAGCGCGTCTTGGAATACAAACGCGAATTGCTCTATTTCAACGAGGTGCTTAAGGCCGATGTGCCCATCGCCGAGGTAGTGTACTTGGGCGATGGCGAGCAACTCCCGCAAGCGGGCATTACGGGTCGGGTGGTGCTACTCAACGGGACGCTTCTTGGACAAGGGGCTTCCATGCTGGGTCCGTTGAGGGAGCGGGTGGAAAAGCTGCGTGCTGCAGGCGCGTCACTTGTCCTTGTAGGTGTTCCCTCTCTTGTTGCGCTGATGGAGGGCATACACCTGGGCGGTTCGCGCATGCGCTTGGAGGACACAGGAGCCAAAGCGGAACCAATGAAGAGCGGTGCGCAAATGATCTTGGTGGACGAAGCGGCGATGGACCAGTTGCTGCGCTCAACGACCATGGCCCGGTTGGCGCATAAACACCGACCCAAGACCATTCGTGTGGCTTGCCAAGTGATGGTGAGCCCTCTGGCGAGGCACTTCACAGGAGAGAATGTCCTTGCGTACATCAGAGGCGCGGACAAGGCGGACGAGGTGGTGGTGATCACCGCACACTATGACCACATCGGTGTGGAGAACGGTGTGGTTTACAACGGTGCTGATGATGATGGATCAGGCACTGTCGCGTTGTTGGAGATCGCGGAGGCTTTCGCCAAAGCCAAAGCGGAGGGGCATGGTCCCCGGCGCAGCGTGCTTGTTATGCCGGTGAGCGGGGAAGAGAAGGGTCTTCTGGGCTCGCAGTACTACAGCGAACATCCGGTGTTCCCCCTGGAGAACACGGTTGCTGACCTGAACATCGACATGATCGGACGGGTGGATAGTGCTCATGCCTCAAGCCCACCCTACGTGTATGTTATTGGAAGCGACCGCTTGAGCAGCGCTTTGCACACGGTGAACGAACAGGCGAACACGATGTACGCGCACCTGCTACTGGATTACACCTTCAATGCGGAAAGCGACCCGAACCGGTTCTACTATAGAAGTGACCATTACAACTTCGCGCGGAAAGGTGTTCCGAGCGTGTTCTTCTTCAGCGGGGTCCACGAGGATTATCATCAGCCCGGTGACGATGTGGACAAGATCCGCTTCGACCTGCTTCAACAGCGGGCGCTTCTTGTTTTCCATACGGCATGGATACTGGCCAACCGCGAAGAACGGATCGTGGTGGACAAGCCAGTGAAATAGGGTTAGTGCCTGCGGGGGTCCGGGTCCACCCCCTCGGCCAGCAAAGTCTCAATGAAGACCTCGAGATTGCGCTTGTAGTTCAGGAAGTGCTCACCTGTTCCAGGCCCGTAGAAACCCGTACGTATGCGTCGCACACGGCCATTGCGGTCTATGAAAACGCAGGTCGGATAGCTCATGACATGATCGAGGAAGGGGAGCTTCTGCCCCGCCACATCCTTTGAGGCCAGGCCCCCATAGACGATCGGGAACTTCACCCCGAGCGCATCACGGAAATGTTCAATGGCGGATAGTGCCCTCGCCGTGTCCTCGTATTTCTCGAAGGCGACGGCCATCACTTCCAGTCCGCTATCATGGTACTTGGCGTACATATCGTTGAGCAATCGGGCCTCGTCAACGCAGTTCGGGCACCAGCTCCCCATCACCTGCAGCATCAAGGGGTGGCCGCGGAAGCGCTCATCGTTGGGTGAGATCATGTTCCCGTCAAGATCAGGGAAGTGGAAGTCGACCATGTCGTATCCCTCGCGAAGAAAGGTCAGCGAATCGGCGTTCCTCAGTTGATAGTCGGCGTTCCGTACCGCTACCCAGGGCTCTTGCCAGTGGGTGCCGCTCCAAAAACGACCGATCAAACTGTCCCCGACAAGCGCGGCGGAGAAGAGAAAGGCGTGGGACCCATCGAAGCAGGAGAGCTTGAGCGAATCATTGTGCACACCCCCCTCGAGATAGCGGTAGTCACCGGTTTCGGTAACGAATGTTCCCGTAGCAGTACCGTCCGCCCGTTGCTTGAAAATGCCGATCGCATTGTAAGCGTCCGGTGAGCCCTGATCGAAGTGGACCTCCCATGTACCTCCGATGTCAGCATGGTCATCGGCCGTGCCAGGAAAGCGAGGTTTGTTGCCTGCTTGCGCGGAGAAGGCGATGCGATAGTCGGGCCCTTTCAAATAGTTGTGCCAATAGCCCGTGATCAGGCTATCGTTTTGCACAACACCCTTGAACTCCGAATCGAAAAGCGGCATGCGCACAGTGAGCGTGTCCAGGACCAAACTGATATCGCGGACCTCGATGTCCTCATCTCCGTTGTGAACGTGCATGACCCAGTGCCCCCCAGCACCTTTTGAAAGGTCGAACAGGAAAGGAAGAAGGGCGCCATTAAGGTCCAGTTCAATACGCCATACGCCGGCTCTGGGTATGGGTGACGAACGTTGCTGGGCAGAGCAAGACGCGAATACGAGCGCAACAAGGAGGAGTGCGAAGGCCAGAGGACGCGATTGCATGCGGGCGGCGAAGATAGACCCCTCCCCTATTCGTCCCCGGCGGGTTTCGGGGATGATTGGGAACTTGCCGTTCAGACGTCGAACTTGATCCCTTGTGCAAGGGGCAGCGAAGTACCATAGTTAATGGTGTTCGTTTGGCGTCGCATGTAGGTCTTCCATGCGTCGCTGCCACTTTCGCGTCCACCGCCGGTATCCTTCTCGCCACCGAACGCGCCGCCGATCTCCGCCCCGCTGGTTCCGATGTTCACATTGGCGATCCCGCAATCGCTGCCGGCGACCCCAAGGAAACGTTCAGCCTCGCGCATGTTGGTCGTCATTATGCTGCTGCTGAGGCCTTGCTTCACGTTGTTCTGGATGGTGATCGCGTTAGCCACATCACCGGAGTATTTCAACAAGTATAGAATTGGCGCGAATGTCTCCTCTTGCACGATCGGCATCTCTGGTGTCGCCTCAACGATCGCGGGCCGCACATAGCAACCGCTGTCGTAGCCATCGCCGCTGAGCACTCCGCCCTCGACCAATATGCGACCGCCTTGTTCCTCGGCGGCCATAAGCGCACGGCGGTAATGGCTCACCGCGAGCGTATCGATCAATGGGCCCACATGGTTTTTCTCGTCGAGCGGATCGCCAATGCGCAGCTGGGAGTATGCTTTTACAAGCTTTTGTTGCATGGTGGAATAAACGCTCTCATGGATGATGAGGCGGCGCGTAGACGTACAACGCTGACCGGCCGTTCCAACGGCGCCGAAGAGAGCAGCGCGTAGGGCGATATCCAGATCCGCGTTCTCAGTAACGATAATGGCGTTATTACCCCCCAGTTCCAGCAATGCCCGACCGAGGCGCTGGCCCAACGCGGCGCCAACGGCTTTGCCCATACGCGTACTGCCTGTGGCGCTTATCAGCGGGATGCGAGGATCGTCTGCGAGCCACTCCCCGATCTCCCGACCGCCATTGACGAGCACACTCACCCCTTCCGGTACACCGTTGCGCTTGAATACCTCAGCGGTGATGTGCTGGCAAACAACACCGCAAACCGGTGTTTTCTCGCTCGGCTTCCAGATGCAGACATCCCCGCATACCCAGGCAAGTGCTGCGTTCCAACTCCAGACCGCAACAGGGAAGTTGAACGCGGTGATAACGCCAACGAGCCCGAGCGGGTGCCATTGCTCGTACATACGGTGATCGGGTCGCTCGCTATGCATCGTCAAGCCGTGCAACTGACGTGAAAGACCAACCGCGAAATCGCAGATATCGATCATTTCCTGCACTTCGCCCAAGCCCTCTTGGTAACTCTTCCCCATCTCGTAGCTCACGAGTTTGCCAAGCGCGGCTTTATGTTTACGAAATTCTTCGCCGAGTTGGCGCACCACCTCGCCACGTTTGGGTGCCGGCCAGGCGCGCCAGGCTTCGAACCCGCGTTGCGCCGTTGTCACAGCGTGTTCGTATTCGCTTTTCGATGTCCCACGAACAGTGGTGATGAGTGCGCCGTCCACGGGTGAGTGGGATGCGATCTTCTCGCCGCTACCCGCCAACCAAGTGGCTCCCGTGGAGACCCCCGAGCATTCATCGGATATGTTCCAGGGCTTGAGTAGATCGGTCGTCCTTGGAGGGGTTGCGAGTGTAGGCATGGTTGTGTAATGACAGTGAAAGGGACCTGAAGAAGCGGGGTGCAAATTTAGTCAGACCCTGAGCGCGGATTATTCGAACGTGGAAAGAGGGCTTCGAGGGTGGCCGTGAGCCGTTCGGGATATTTCCGAAGCCTAATTCGGATATAATTGGCTGTTAATCAGCACTATACACCAATGCCGAAGAATGGCCCATTAGGGCCCCGATCTGCCATTGCCCAAGGGTTGAGTACTTACAGAAGGTGCAAACCGCACCAAATCGAATAGAAAGGCGGTTCCGGCCCCTATCGTTTTTCGGCCAGATACAATGAGCTGGAGGTGGGGTAGGTTGTTGTCAATGCCACTAGATTGGAGAGCGCCCCGACGATGGCGCCCTTTACCAAGGCAGCTAGCGGGCCCGACCCACGGTTCGGTTCGCTCAGCATACTCACGTAGAACGCGTCGTACCACATTGGACGTGTGGCGAGGACCTTGAAGCCATGGTCAGCCAGCAACCGGTGGAGGTCCTTGCGACGGAAATGGGACAGATGACGCGGCACATCATATGCCGCCCAATCGGCAGCATAATGTCTGGCATCCCAGCTTTCTCGGTCGGGTACAGCGATCACCAGCAGGGCGCCGGGCGACATGCGAGTGTGAAGCTTATTCAGTGTCTCTCGCACATCGTGAACGTGTTCTAACGCATGCCAGAGGGTAACTACTTCGAATTGCGCATCGGTTGGTAGTGCGTCGAGATTTGGGACCACTCGTAGGGCATGATTCCCTATGGCCTGATCGCGTGCCTTAACGCTTGGCTCAACACCGATAGGTTGGTATCCCTTACTCTTCAGGTAAGCGAGGAATTCTCCAGTTCCGCAACCAACATCGAGCGCCTTTCCGCGTGGGGAGTGCTTGGCGATCAGCCTGTGCTTCCCCTTTATCGCTCGGCGTCGGATCTTCTGATAGGCCCAGGCCCGAATACCCGAGGATGCATTTGTGTGGGAGATGTAGTCCGCAGAGTCGTAGAACCCGCCTATTACCCCCCTGGTTGGCCGCGGATTGGTGGAGCAGAATCCGCACTGGTCACAACAAGTCAAGTCGAAAGTGGCCCGACTGACGGTATTGTCGCGTACAGAAAGGAAGGGTAGCTGACCCGCCCCTGCGCAGACAGGGCAGACAAGAACAGCTTCGGTGATCGTATGTTCCACGTGGAACGCGTGGTTTTATCGACCTAAATAGACCAAGAGGACACTGAGGTCCGCGGGGGAGACGCCGCTGATCCGAGAGGCCTGACCGAGTGTCTGCGGGCGGATGCTATTCAGTTTCTGCCGGGCCTCCAAAGAGAGCGCCGTAAGATCAAGATACTGGATCTTGGCTTCCAGACTAATATCCTCTAATCGAGTCAGTTTCTCCGCAGTGCTTCGCTCCTTCTCAAGGTAACCATCGTACTTGGCGTTGATTTCTGTCTGCTCGATGACCTCGTCGCGCAGATCACCAAAGCGACTCGTCGCGTTCGAAAGCGCTGGCGATAGTGGCTCGAGGTCAGAATACGAAAGCTGGGGCCGAAGGAGCAAGCTACTGAGCTTCACCCGTTGCCTTAGGGCATCTGTTCCACGTGGAACAATGATCGGATCAGCAGCGTCAGGAGATACGCTTTCCTTCTCAAGAACAGCGCACAGCTCCTCTGTGAACAGTCGTTTCTTCTCCGCACGAGCCATGCGCTCATCGCTGGCCAGCCCCAGCGTGTGTGCAAGCGGGGTCAGGCGGAGGTCCGCATTGTCCTGGCGCAAAAGAATGCGGAATTCGGCCCGACTAGTGAACATACGATAAGGTTCGTCGGTACCCTTTGTGATCAGATCGTCAATGAGTACCCCGATGTAGGCCTCGTCCCTTCCCAGTATGAAAGGGGCCTTGTCGCTCAATTTCAAGTGCGCGTTGATTCCCGCCATCAAGCCCTGACAGGCAGCTTCTTCGTAACCCGTGGTGCCATTGATCTGCCCTGCGAAGTAAAGGCCATCCAATAGCTTCGTTTCCAGAGTATGCTTCAGTTGTGTGGGGGGGAAGTAGTCGTACTCCACCGCATAACCAGGCCGAAATAGGCGTGCGTTCGCAAAACCGGGCACTTGCCGGAGCGCAGTTCGTTGAACATCTTCTGGCAAACTCGTACTGAAACCGTTGATATAGGTCTCAACAGTATTCCAGCCCTCGGGCTCGACAAAGATTTGATGCCGGTCCTTGTCGGAGAAGCGATCGATCTTGTCCTCGATACTGGGGCAATAACGCGGCCCAACACCCCGGATACGTCCATTGAACATAGGACTGCGATCAAAGCCCGTACGCAGAATGTCGTGCACATCGGCGTTGGTATAGGTGATCCAACAACTCAATTGCTTCTCTGGTGCACGCGAGCTTGGGAGGTAGCTGAACTTGCCCGGGACCTCATCTCCGCGTTGTTCTTCCAGGACACTGTAATCAATGCTGCGCCCATCCACACGGGGAGGTGTCCCTGTTTTCATACGCCCGGCTTCAAACCCTAACTCCTTTAGTTGTTCGGTGATGCCATGGCTTGCCTTTTCACCAGCACGGCCGCCGCCGAACTGGGTCTCTCCAATGTGCATCACCCCGTTCATGAAGGTGCCACTCGTGAGTATGACGGCGCGGCAGGGAACGAGCGAACCAAGGCTGGTGATCACCCCCGCGACGATGCTCCGCCCAAGGTCATCGACGGATGTCGATATGCGAACCACGGTATCCTGCATGAAGTGCACGTTCTCCGTGCCCTCCAACATTTTGCGCCACTCCTTCGCAAAGAGGTCCCGGTCGTTCTGGGTACGCGGGCTCCACATGGCTGGCCCCTTGCTTCGATTGAGCATTCGGAACTGGACCATGCTGCGGTCACTTACGATGCCGCTGTAACCGCCAAGGGCGTCTATTTCGCGCACGATCTGCCCCTTTGCTACACCGCCCATGGCTGGGTTGCAACTCATCTGGCCGATCGCCCCCATGTTCATCGTGACCATCAGCACTCGGCTGCCCAAATTGGCGGCCGCTGCTGCGGCCTCGCAGCCAGCATGACCACCGCCGACGACAACGACATCATATTGAGAGGCGGAAACCATTGCGGGGGTGGTAAATAACTTTCACAACAACCTCACTATCAATGATATATAAAGAAACAAGAACAATAAGTTCCGTGCGATCGGCAAAGTTACCCCATCTGAGTTGAGGAAGGGGAGATAGCATGGTGAGCGAAACGCAGACGATTGGGGAGTGGAAGTAGGTTGGTGATCTGACCAGTGTGGTCGCACTCAGTAAATAAAAAGGCCACCCAAGACTGGTGGCCTTTTTTGAAGACGCCGAGCCCGCTACTCCTTCTTTTGCTGTTCGCGCATTCTTGTTACGAAATGGGTCGTTCCATTGCTCAAAGCCGACATGGAACGGGCAAAAACGGCTTCAAAATCCTCTGCCTTCGGGAGAAAGAGTTCGATGCCCACCCAGACATTGTCCTTCACCATGTACGATTTGGTGACCTTGGCTTTGGCATTGGAATAATCGACCGCAACGAGCACCTGTTGACGTTCTTCCTCACTCTCGATGGGCCAGATATTGGCCAGTACTACTCGAAAATAGGTGGGGTCATCCTCCAGCACGTTGATGAAATAGGTCTTTCCCTCGGCCTTGAACTGTACGTCCCCGTCGCTATCTATTTCAGGTTTGTAGCCCTCTCCGTCCAAGTAGTCCATATACATCTTCTGCAGCGCCTTCTTTTCCTTCGAGGTGTCTTGGGCGATGGCCGGCAGTGTGAAGGCCATCAATGTGAAGAGGGCCAAGTGGCGCACGTTTGCGAGCATGGTCTTTGGGTTTGTTGTGCGCAAAGTAACGGAAGAGAGTGTTCCGAGCGAAGTTTCGCAGGCGCTGGGATAGGCATGGACGAGGGGAGGGGGGGCCAGGGACATATGCGGGACCAGCTCACCTGGAGGTTAAAGACCATCGAATGTGATGAGCGTTCTTCAGACCTCGCCAATCGTCGAAGCGTCAATATCCGGCCATTAGTGGGGGCATATAGGAGCGGGGCGGGGTCTTCGCACAACGAAACCGCATGAACAGGCGTCATTATGCTTGTGAGGTGCGGATCGATTTACCCTTGATGCGCACCAAATAGCCCGATAGGTTAGAACTTTGTACCAACCCCACGCCAACCGACCCACAAGACCCATGAAACACATCCTCATTGCAACAGCCCTTCTGATCAGCGCGAGCCAGGCGAATGCTCAGCAAACCCCCTCGGCGACCGCGCAGCCAGCAGCCGTAACGCAGGACGCGACCAAGCAAGAGGTCAGAACCATGTCGGGTAAATTGAAAGAGACTTACGGTATGGTGTCCCAGCAACTCGCTTCTGTCGAGAAGCAACTATCCGTTGCGACGGGTGCATCACGTGAGCCCCTTGAACAGGCCAAAGCGGAACTCACCACGACCCTGTCGAGCCTGGAGGGCTCGCTGACCAGTGTGAATAAGGCCACCTCAGCCACGTGGAAGGATGTCAGTGCGAAGGCGGAGGCTGTGAACGATGAAGCGGTCGCCTTGCTCTCGCGCCTGAAGTAGCCCCGAGAGAGTCGATTGATCAAAAGGCCCATTGTGTAAGCAATGGGCCTTTTTTCTGTGCGGAATACACGGTGGCCAGGTGTCTCCGGAGCTCCACGTGACAAGGAGAACCGGCGTGTATCTTTCGGTCCGAGCGAAGCGTTACAGCCGCCAACCCAGAACACGTCCATCATGCAGGTCCGGAAGATCGAGGCATCAGAGATCACTCATGAACAGTTCAT
>JBDTNF010000110.1:0-3789 GCA_039933875.1 Flavobacteriales bacterium
TACTCTCTACCAGATCGGGGTTGTCTTCGAAGAGCAGGACGCGGGTCATGTCAGGGCGGATAGGAGCGGCAGCAAAGTACGGGCGTGCGCAAGGCTCCGAGCCCCCCCTGTTCATGTGGGGCATTGCCGACGCGAAAGAACGAGACTTGCCGGAGGATAGGCCCTCGCGCATCGACCTTTACCAGAACCATGAACATCATGCCTCGATCCAGGTTCGTTCGGCTCGTACTGCTGATACTTATCGGCCAGTCACATGGCCAGGCCCAAGTGAACCTCGATTCGCTCTGGAACATCTGGAAGGATCCCGCCCGACAGGACACGGTGCGCCTGATGGCTTTGCACGACTTCACATGGGATGGTTACCTCTATTCGAAACCGGATAGTGCCTTGTACTATGCCCACATGATGCAGGACTATGCGGAGCAGAAGGGCCTGAAGCGGTTCGTCGCGGGCGCACTGAACTTGGAAGGAAGCGTCTACAGCGAACAGGGCGATCTCACGAAGTCCTTTGAACTTGGGGAGCGCAGTTTGAAGATCATGGAAGAACTGGGTTACAAGAAGGGCATCGGCATGGCGCTCAGCAATATTGCCGGCATCCATGCCAGCCGGGGCGAATACCCCCAAGCCATCGGGGAATACCAGCGCGCTTTAGCGGTGTTGGAGGACGCCGGGTACAAACCCGGTATCATCGCGATCCTGCTGAACATCGGATCCATCTATTCCGACTTCAGCGACGATGAGCAAGCACTGGCATACTATACCCGTGCGCTCGAAATGGCCGAGAGGGCGGACGACGACATCGGGCGCATGGGGGCCTTGAACAACATCGCCAACCTGCATTTGAACCGGAAGGAATACGACGTGGCCATGGCGATGTTCGAGCGAGCTTTCGCGCTTTCCGATACGCTCCAGGACCACTGGCGCATGTCCGTGGCGCTTGCCAACATCGGTACGATAAAGCGCGAACAAGGCGATGTCGAAGGAGCGATGGTTGATCTCGAGCGGTCCCTGGCCATGGCGGAAGAACTGCAGAACTACGAGCTTGTTTCCGGTTGCCTGACCAACATCGGGCAAGGATACCTTGACAGGAAGCAGCCCAGGGAAGCGATAACCCCTTGCAAGCGATCCCTGGGGATCGCCGAAGAACTGGGCGTTTTGATGGCGGAACGTTCCGCCTGCATTTGCCTCTATGATGGATACTCGATGCTCGGCGATGCGCCGAACGCCCTCCACCACTTGGAACGCTTGCGGGTGTTGGACGACAGTCTGCAGGAAGGGGCCACCCTGAAGAAATTGCAACGATTGGAGTTCGAAAAGGAAGTGCTCGCGGACAGCCTCGCCCATGCCGAACAAATGCGGAGTGAGCAGGCGAACCACGAGAAGGAGGTGGAACGCCAACGCCTCGTGCGTAATGTACTGATAGGTGGACTCGCCCTGGTGGGCCTCTTCGCTGTGGTGTTCCTGTTCCAGCGCAACCGGATCAGCAAGGAAAAGAAGCGCAGCGAAGAACTGCTTTTGAACATCCTCCCAGCGGAAGTAGCGGAAGAATTGAAAGCAAGCGGGTCGGCAGCGGCCAAGCACTTCGATCAAGCCACGATCCTCTTCACGGATTTCAAAGGCTTCACGGAAGCCAGTGAGAAGCTCTCGCCGCAGGAACTCGTGGAAGAACTGAACACCTGCTTCAAGGCCTTCGATCAGATCATCACGTTGCGTGGTATCGAGAAGATCAAGACCATCGGCGATGCATACATGTGCGCGGGTGGGTTGCCGGATCCGAAGACCTCATCACCTGCGGATGTGGTACATGCCGCGTTGGAGATGCAGGCGTTCATGACCAGTCGCAAGACCGAACGCGACGCACAGGGTCTACCTGCCTTCGAGATGCGCGTGGGCATCCACACCGGCCCCGTCGTCGCAGGCATCGTAGGCGTGAAGAAGTTCCAGTACGACATCTGGGGCGATACCGTGAACACGGCTTCGCGGATGGAGAGCTCTGGCGAAGTGGGCCAGGTGAACATCAGCGAGGCCACCTACGCACTGGTGAAGAGCGAAGCAGGGCTCAGCTTCACCCCGCGCGGCAAAGTGCAGGCGAAGGGCAAGGGGGAAATGGAGATGTACTTCGTGAAACGTGCATGAACCCCGGCAATCCCATGCGATCGACCCTTCCCCGCCTACATCACCATGCAAGAGCAGCATCGCTCTGTGCCTTGCTGCTCTTCCTCTCGCTCTTCGCGCAAGCCCAATTCAACGTGGACTCCGTGCAGCAACTGCTGGCGAAGACACACGACCCCGTGGAGCATTTGAAACTGCTGCGGCAGTTGAGCAAAGCGTCGGATCATCCGAAGGTGCAGCGCACGTATGCGTACGCGACGGTCCACTACGCCGACAGCCTGCTCGCCCATGGCTATGCTGGCGACTTCACCGTTCGCTCGCTAAAGGGCGCTGGCCTATGGAACCTTGGCGACCAGCATGCAAGGCGCGGTATGCGGGACAGCGCGCTGGTGTGGTTTGAACAGGCGGCGGCCCTCTGGAAAGCCATCGACGACAAGGAGCACATAGCGTTCGCCAACTCGCACATCGCGGATCAATGGATCGCGAGGGGGCGGCCGAAGGAAGCCCTGGAGCAACTGAAGCAAAGCCTCGCTGTACACGAGGAAATGCACGACACCTTCAACCTTGGCAGGGATCATATGGTAATGGGTATTGCCTTCTATCAACTGGGCGACTACTCTCGTGCGCTCGACCATGACTTCATCTCCTTGCGTTTCGGGCAGACCAAGGGAATGTTCGAACAAATGGCAGTTGACCTGACCAACATCGGACTGATCTACCAGGACCAAGGCCAAAAGGACACGGCCATGGTCTATTACCAGCGAGCCATCCAATGCTACAAGCAGGTGGCACACGCGTACGGAAGCGAAACACCGGTGAACAACCTGGCCAGCATCTTGGTGGACCGTGGCCAGAACGAAGACGCCCTGAAGTTGTGTACCGAAGCACTGGCCGGACTCGACCCGAACGGACACGCGGATGCGCTTTGCACGCTCTATGCCATGATCGGCATGATCAATCGGGCGATGGGTGAACTGGGCCAGGCGGTACACTTCGGGGAGTTGGCTGTGGCAGCGGGGGAGCAGGCCGGCATAGATCGCAGGGTTAGCGCTTTGATACAATTGGGTATATCGCTCAAGGAGGAGCACCGCTATGACCAGGCGCTCAAGCAGGCACTTCGTGCCAAGGAGTTGACCGATTCACTTCAGATCTCTTTAGGGATTCGCCGGCAGCTCGCCCAACTCCTTTCGGATATCTATACCGCGACCGGTCCGGCGGAGAAGGCATTGCAGTACTACAAGGAATACGAGGCGCTGAAGGACAGCATTGGCAGTGATGAGATGCGCAAGAAACTCGCGCACATGGATATGCGCAAGCAGCAGTTGGCCGATAGCCTGCGCAATGAAGAAGAGACGCACCGCGTGGCCATGGTCCACCAAGAGGAGATGAATGCCGAGCAGAACCGCAAACGGGGCTTCATGTTCGGTGGTATCGGTGTGCTGCTGGTGGCAGGTGGCTTGTGGGGCCGCTTGCGGTACACCCGCCGCGCGAAGCGTGCCGTGGAAAAGGAACGCGACCGCAGCGATACGTTGCTGCTCAACATCCTGCCGAGCGAGATCGCCGAGGAACTGAAGAACACCGGCGGGGCCGTGGCGCGCGACATCGACAACGTGAGCATCCTCTTCACCGACTTCAAGGGCTTCACGCAGATGAGCGAGCAGGTCACCGCACAGGAAC
>JBDTNF010000111.1:0-13060 GCA_039933875.1 Flavobacteriales bacterium
CGTTGTTTGGGGGGCGCCAAAGATAGGCTGGCACCCTTGCGCACCACCGGTCCGTGGGCCGGGCAACCATTCCGGGGGCGTCCGGGTCACAGTTCAGCCTAGGAGGTGTATTTTTCCGAACCTTACGACCCTGTCCCCACCATGACCCTTCGTTACATTTTAGGATTTGGCGTGGTATTGCTCGCCCGGTTGTCGTCCGCGCAGCTGGCCGTTGATAATACCCTCACGCCCCTTCAGCTGGTGCAGGATATTCTGCTGGGCGGCGGTGTCACCGTGAGCAACGTGAGCTACAACGGCGTCATGAACCCGGGTACCGCGCAAACCGGTACGGGGGCCTTTACATCTACGGCCACGAACCTTGGCTTGGACGCTGGGGTCATTCTTTCTTCCGGTGAAGCGGCTAGTGCTGCTGGTCCAGCCATTAATAATTCGGCGGACCAGAACGGGACCGGTTCGGATGTGGATCTGGAAGCCATATCCGGTGGGACGATTCTCGATCGTGCGGTGCTCGAGTTCGATTTCATTCCAACGGGTGATTCGCTCAAGTTCCGCTACGTCTTCGCATCGGAGGAATATCCCGAGTATGTCTGCTCGTTCAACGATGTGTTCGGCTTCTTCCTGAGCGGACCTGGTTTCGCCGGTCCTTATACAAATGGGGCGGTGAACATCGCCCTCATTCCGTTCAGTACCACCCCAGTCGGCATTGATAACGTGAACAATGGCCTGAACAACAATGGTGACCCGCTCGATCCCTTCTGTCCACCGGTGAATTCGGTCTATTACGTGGATAATGCGGCGGGGACCACGGTGGTCTATGATGGTATGACCGTGGTCCTTGAGGCGTTCGCCTTGGTGGTCTGCGGGCAGCAGTACCACATCAAACTCGCCATTGGCGATTTTTTGGATATGAGCCAGGATTCAGGAGTATTCCTCGAGGCGGGGAGCTTCACCAGCACGGGTCAGGTCGTGCCAACCTTGGTCACTGGGCTCGGCGTTACGGGCAACACCATGCTCGAGGGCTGCAACCCGGTGGAGTTGGTCTTTACCCGCCTGGGAGACACCACAGCGGTTGACACGGTCAGTATCACGTTGGGCGGTACGGCCACCCCGAATGTGGATTACAGCCCGGCCTTCCCCACGGAGCTGATCTTCCCGATCGGCCAGCTCACCACAACCATCGTGCTCGACGTGCCCATCGATCCCGATGGCCCTGAGACCATCGAGATCACCGTCGATCAATTGATCGAGTGTTCGGGCCAGCAAGTGCAGACGACCTTCACGTTCAACATCGACAGTCCGCCGCCGCTCGATATCGTTGCGAACGACCTGAACAGTGTTTGTGGGCAAAGCAACCTGCTGGCCCCCATCGTTACGGGGGGCATGGGGCAGTACAGCTACTTGTGGAGCACCGGTGAAACAACGGCGAGCGTGACCGTCTCTCCCGGGGTGACCACGACCTACACGCTTACCGTGAGCGATGTATGCGGGGTGACCGATGCCAGCGCGGACATCACGATCACATTGCCCATCTATCCACCCTTGGAGATCGCGATGGACCCACCCACGGAGATCGATTGCCTGGGCACGGGTCCGATCGGCGTGGTGAGCGTGACAGGAGGCAACAGCGTCTTCGACTATGCGTGGACGGTGAACGGTGCACCGATCGGTGGCAATAATGCGACCATCACTGTGCCGGCCGGACCTCCTACGTGGTACATCGTAACGGTGACCGAAGGCTGTGGCACATCGATCCAGGACAGTGTGCTGGTCTCCACCGTTCCGCTCCCCGCGATCGAGATCACCACCTCCGGTGATGTGACGGTGATCTGCCGGGGCGATAGCACCTTGATGGAAGTGGTCACTGTGACAGGTGGCAACGGTGTTTACACATTGGACTGGACCGGCCAGGACGGTACCCCCCTCACCACACAGGACAACCTTGAGGTCGGTGTTCCCGTGACCCAGACCTACACGATCACGGCCGAGGACCAGTGCGACAACATCGGTACTGCGACGATCACCACCTTCATACCGGTCGTCGAGCCGTTCACTTTGACCATGCCTGCGGACATGCTTTTGTGCGCGGGTGACAGCACGGAACTGCATCCGCTGGTCACTGGTGGATCAGGTTATTACTATGCCCTGTGGAGCGGTGTTGACAGCCTTACCGACCCATTGCGCCGTGTTCTTCCGGAGGAGACCACCGAGTATGTACTCACCGTCACCGATCAGTGCGGCGAACAACTCACCGATGATGTCACGGTCGAGGTGGAGCATGTTTCGGTGAACATCGTGGAGACGAACCTGGGCCAGGATGATTGGTATTTGCAGGCCGCCACACTTCCCTACGCCCGCACCTGGGTGTGGGACATGGGTGACAGCACCCGCTACCGCGGCGACGAGGTGCACCACAGCTACATGGATCTGGAGGAGCATTGGGTGACCTTGAAGATCACCACACCGAACGGGTGCGAGGGGATGGATTCACTGTTGATCAAGCCCCCTGCGCACATCTATTTCCCCAACGCTTTTTCACCTGATGGGGATGGGGTCAACGACTTCTTCGGTCCGCTGGGCCACTACATCGAGGAATTCGAGATGACGGTCTTCGATCGCTGGGGCGAACAGGTGTTCACCACCACCGATGTGGCCGCCCTGTGGGATGGCAGTGTGAACGGGTCGACGAAGGGGAGTACCGGAGTCTATGTGTACACTTACAGGGTGGTGGGCCATTATTTCCCGGCCCAGGAGGGCGTGGGACATGTGACATTGCTCAGCGGTAGCCAGGACTAAAAAAGAAGAACACGTGAGGAACAAACGAGTATCGATCCTGGCCATTGCGGCCTTGATGTGCGGCGCGGCATCGGCCCAGTTGGTGATGAACACCAGCCAGACACCACAGGAATTGGTGCAGGACGTGCTGTTGGGCAGCGGCGTCACCGTGAGCAACGTGGCCTTCAATGGGGTGTTGAACCCCGGCACAGCGCAGGAAGGCACGGGCTCCTTCACGGGCACCTCCAACCTCGGTATTTCGGCCGGGATCACCTTGAGCACGGGTCTGGCCCAGAACATCGCCCAGCCTTCCACGGGCTTCATGAGCGATCAGCTCATACCGAACTACACCGATGTCGACCTACAGGCGGTGGCCGGTGGTATCACGATCAACAATTCGGCGGTGCTCGAGTTCGACTTTGTCACCGTGGGCGACTCGGTCAAGTTCCGTTTCGTTTTCGGCTCGGAGGAGTATCCTGAATTCGTCTGCTCCTTCAACGATGCGTTCGGCTTCTTCCTCAGTGGACCGGGCATCACCGGACCGTACACGGGGAATGCCATGAACATCGCCTTGGTGCCGGGCACAGGTACCCCGGTGACGATCGACAACGTGAACAACGGATTGAACAACAATGGCAACCCGAACGACCCCAACTGCCCACCGGTGAACCCTGACTTTTTCGTGGTCAACAGCGACAACACGGTAGTGTTCGACGGCTTCACGGTGGTCATCGAAGCCAAGCACGCTGTCCAGTGCGGTCAGACCTATCACATCAAACTTGCCATCTGCGACGCGCTTGACCAAGCCTACGATTCCGGTGTGTTCCTCGAAGCGGGTAGCTTCCAGAGTTCGCCGTTCATCCCAACGCTTACCCCGGGTCCGGGTATCTATGGCAACACCATTTCGGAGAGCTGCTTCCCTATGTCGGTCGATTTCATCCGGGTGGGTGATGTCACCGAAGCGGATACCGTTCAAGTCGTCTATGGCGGGTCTGTCACCATGGGTGTTGACCTTGTTCCGGCCTTCCCGATAGAGGTGATCTTCCCGGCCGGTGTCGATACGATACCCTTCAGTTTCAATGCGCCCATCGATGGGGACGGGCCTGAGGACATCATCATTACGGTAAGCACGTTTTCCGAGTGTACCGGTGACACGATCACGAACACGTTCGTCTTCATCGTCGATGCACCACCACCATTGGTGCTCACCTCGCCACCCTATTCGGTGAATTGTGGTGGATCGATCGAGATCGCGTCGGTACCGTCGGGCGGATATGGACTTTACCAATACGATTGGGGTGGAGGCGTAACGGATTCCTCAATAGTCGTTACACCGCTTGTCGATACCAACTACCCGATCACGGTGACGGATACATGTGGGGTCGTAACCACCTATGAGGTGCCCGTTACCGTGATCGATGTGCCGAACCCGTTCACCGCGGATCTGACGCAAGGCCCGACGGTGGTCGGGATCCTCGTGCAGGAGAGCTGCTATGAAGTGAACCTGAACATCACCCGCAACGATGGAACGGGCTTGGAAGAGATCGCCTACCTCACCTTCGCTGGTATCGCTACACCCGGTGTGGATTATACCATGCCTCCTGCCAGTGTCATCTTCCCCGTGGGAGTTGCAACGGTAAGCATACCGCTCACGTTCCCGCAGGATCCCGATGGATCGGAACAGGTGGTGGTGACCATGGGCTATATATCACCCTGTAGCGGTGACACCACTGAGGCGGTCTTCGTCTTCACCATCAATCAGGCACCCACGCTCGCTGCCATCGGCGGTGATGTCTCCATTCCATGCGAGGGCAGCACTGATCTTACCGTGGTTTACACGGGTGGCTATGCGCCCTATGATCTCCTGTGGTCTGGTGGAGGCGCCACGACGCAGACGATCACCGTCGGTCCGTTGCAACCCACCACCTACACCGCAACGGTGACGGATGACTGCGGCAATATCTCGGTGGCTACCTTCAATGTGGACCTGCTGGCGCCCAACCCCATCGTCCTTTCCATCATCGGCGCCAATACGGTGACCGAGGGATGCTCCGAGACCCAGATCAACCTGATCCGGCCGCTCGGTGTGCAAGGTGCGTTGGCGGTGAACGTCAACTATACCGGAACAGCCCAGAACGGTGCCGATTACAACTGGCCCACCACCCTCACCATTCCCGAGGACTTGTTGAACGTCATCACGCCGTTCACCCCCATCGAGGACAATGTCCCCGATGGCTCGGAGACAGCGGTGATCACAGTGAGCTTCACCGATGCCTGCGGTCGTACGGTCACTGCGAGCGTTACGGTGAACGTCGAGGATGCACCGCCGATCGTGCTGACCACGGAGGATATTTTCACGGAGTGCCAGCCGGACACGGTTCCCATCATGGTGCTGGCCACTGGCGGCTACGGCAGCTTGGACCTCGTATGGTCCAACGGCGATGTGGGCAGCGTGACCTACGTGACGATCCAGACGAGTGGCGTCTATACCGTTACCGCCACGGACGATTGCGGACGCACCGCTACGGATCAGGTCAACGTGGATATCGACTGTGATGTGGTGATCCCGAACGTGATCACCCCGAACGGCGATGGGGACAACGATGTGTTCGAGATCGAGGGCATCAAGTACGTGAACAACACCGTGCGCGTCTTCAACCGGTGGGGACAGATGGTTTTCGAGGCCAGCAACTACAAGAACACCTGGAAGGCCGATGGCGTTCCTGATGGCACCTACTTCTATGAGGTGACCGTGAAGAAGAGGGATGAACCTTACACCGGTTCGCTCACGATCCTGCGCAACGGCTGGTAAGCCGGATCAACCGACGATCAGTGAAGAGCCCGTCATCTCGACGGGCTTTTCCATTCCCAGAAGGTCCAGCACAGTCGGGGCCACGTCGGCCAGTACGCCATCATGCACGGTGACGGACCGGTCCGTAAGTACGAAGATGGGGACCGGGTTGGTGCTGTGGGCCGTGTTGGGCGTGCCATCCGGGTTCAACGCCTTGTCGGCGTTGCCGTGATCGGCGATGATCACGAACGCGTATCCGTTCGCGCGGCCGGCCTCCACCACCTGCCGGGCACAATCGTCGGTGATCTCCACCGCTTTCACGATCGCATCGAACACGCCGGTATGTCCTACCATGTCCGGGTTCGCGAAGTTCAGCGCCACGAAATCCACCTCACCCTTCTTCAGCTCGGCTACGATGGCATCGGTGATCCCCCGGGCACTCATCTCCGGTTGCAGGTCGTAGGTGGCGACTTTCGGCGAGGGCAGCATGATCCGTGTCTCGCCTTCGAACGGTTTCTCCCGACCTCCGCTGAAGAAGAAGGTCACGTGCGGGTACTTCTCCGTTTCGGCGATACGGATCTGCTGTTTCCCGGCGCGAGCCACCACTTCCCCCAGGGTCATCGGAAGGTCGTCCTTGCGGAACAGCACCTCCACGTTGGCGTACGTGTGGTCGTATTCCGTCATGGTGACGTAATGCAGAGGTAGAGGCACCATGCCCTGTTCCGGGAAGGCCTTTTGTGTCAACGCTTGCGTGATCTCGCGGCAGCGGTCCGTGCGGAAATTGAAGCAGATCACCACGTCGCCAGGACGGATGACCGCGAGCGGGGCGCCATCCGCATCCGTAACGACATGGGGCTCGATGAACTCATCGGTCTTGCCATCGGCATAACTGTGGTCGAAGGCCGCCAATGGGTCCCTGACTGGGATCCCCTTGCCATGGACCAGCAGTTCGTAGGCGCGTGCCACCCGTTCCCATCGCTTGTCGCGGTCCATGGCGTAGTAACGACCGACCACGCTCGCTATCCGCACCGGGGTGTCCTTCACCGCCTCAAGGAAACGTGTCGCGTAACCCCTGCCGCTCCGGGGGTCGGCATCGCGTCCATCGGTGAAGGCGTGAACGAACACGTCCTTCAGCCCTTTCCGCTGCGCCATATGGCAGAGCGCCTCGAGGTGCGTGCGCATCGCATGCACGCCACCATCGGAGAGCAGCCCAATGAAGTGCAGGCGTTCGCCGGAGGCCGCGGCTTTCTCGAAAGCGCGTTGCAACACCGGGTTCGCTTCCAGTTCGCCACTGGCGATCGCCCGATCGATCCGCACCAGGTCCTGGAATACGACGCGCCCGGCACCGATGTTCAGGTGACCCACCTCGCTGTTGCCCATCTGGCCGACCGGCAGGCCTACGTGCTCACCGTCTGTGAGCAGGGTGGCATGAGGCGCCTCCTTGTTCAGCTTGTCGATGAACGGGGTTCTCGCTTGAGCGATGGCGTCGGTGCCATCACCGGCGCCGATCCCCCACCCATCCAGCACGATGAGAACGACTTTCTGACGGACCATCAGCGGTTGGGGAATGAGGCCGCGAAGATAGCCCCATGTGGAACGCGGGTGCGCAGGTGCACCGCACCACCCAGACGTTGCACGAGCCGCTGCACGATGTACAATCCCAAGCCTGTCCCCGTCACACTGCGCGTTTCCTCGGTGCCTCCACGGTAGAAGCGCTCGAAAACGCGGTCCTTTTCGGTCACCGGCACGCCGGGTCCCTCATCGGAAACGGTGAGTCGCCATCCTTCGCGGCCTTTCACCACATCCACGGTGATCGCCGTACCCGCCGGGGCGTACTTGGCCGCGTTCTCGATCAGGTTATCGGCGATGCTGCGCAGCGCTTGCGCGTCGGTATTGACGATGAGGTGATCCGGACCGTTCAGCACCAGCGAATGCGCACTGGCGACCTGCGTTCGGGCGCGATCGACCACCGACCGCACAAGGTCCATCACGTCCTGATCCTTTTGTTCCAGCGCGATCACCCCTTCGTCCGCACGCGTGGCCAGCAGGACTTTGTCGGTAAGCAGGGCCAACCGGTCCGATTCGGTGAGGGCCTGTTCACGCAGGGCGTCCCGCTGGGCGGCATCCAGTTCAGGGCGGGCGAGCGTTTGCAATTGCAATTTGATCGCGGCGATCGGGGTGCGCAGTTCGTGGGTGACCGCCAAGAGGAAGTTGCGTTGCGCGCGCGCCAGGGCCAGGTCGCGCCGGATAGCCCGCAACGTGAAGAACAAGACCGTGAGCAACAGCAGGAGGAAGACACTCCCTTCCCCGACCACCATCAGCACCTTGTGGGCGGGTTGCGCCGGGAGGTCCGCGCTGGTGCCGCCCAAAGCCTGGAGTTCCATGCTCAAGAGCTCCAATTCACGGTCCTTGCGGAGCAAGAGCACCCCCCACCAGATGAACTGCAGGACGATGTAAACAGCCAGGGTGCCGAACAGCAGAAGGGTGCGTCGATGGGAACGGTCGGTCATCCGTGTCAAAGTTAGAAGGCGTCGTGTGCGGGGACGGTTGCTATCTTGCCTCGCACTGGACCATGGACACCGAGGCCGCCAAAGCGTACATCCTCGCGAAGCTCAAGCATGAGCTGCCTGCGGACCGCACCTATCACAGCCTGGAGCACACGCTCGATGTTTATGCGAGCGCCATCGGCATCGCCGAGCAGGAAGGTGTGACCGGCGAAGGATTGGCCTTGTTGAAGATCGCCGCCTTATACCACGACTCGGGGTTCACCAAGCAGAACCTAGAACACGAGGTCGCCGGGTGTAACATCGTGCGTGAGAAGCTCCCAGGCTTCGGGTTCTCGGAGAACCAGATCGAGCTGATCTGCGACATGATCATGTCCACGAAGATCCCGCAGACCCCGCGCAACAAGCTGGGCCGTATCCTATGCGATGCCGATCTCGATTACCTCGGCCGCAATGATTTCGCTCTCATCGGTTCAACGCTCTTCAAGGAGATGCGCACCTATGGGGTGTTGAAGAGCGAACGGGAATGGAACGAACTCCAGGTGCGCTTCATCGAGCGCCACCGGTACTTCACTGCCACGAACAAAAAGCTCCGCGAACCGGAGAAGCAGCAACACCTGCTTGTTGTCAGGAAGTGGCTCGAGATGAATCCCTGATCAGAGGGAATTGAGGAACGCGAGCAAGGCCGCACGTTCTGCAGCGGTCATCGCACGGACGGCATCACTGCTTCGTTGCGCCTCACCGCCGTGCCAAAGCACCGCCTCCAACAACGAACGCGCCCGGCCGTCATGAAGAAGATCCTGGTGCCCGTTCACGACCTGTGTCAGGCCGATGCCCCATAGTGGTGGCGTCCGCCATTCCTCTCCAACGGCCAGGAAGGCGGGTCGGCCATCGGAGAGTCCCGGGCCCATGTCGTGGAGGAGCAGATCCGTGTAAGGGAAGATCCGTTGGTTGCTGAGCGCGGGGAACGCCACGTTCACCGCAGTGCGTTGTTCGGGCATGTGGCATCGGTCGCACTTCGCTGCGGAAAAGAGTTCAGCGCCGCGGACCACCTCGGGGTCCCCGACATTTCGGCGGGCCGGTACGGCCAGGGTACGCACATAGAACGCCACCGCATGCAGGATGCTATCGGTCAGTTCCACATCGTCGTTAAGGCCATCGAACTGTGGTTGGTCGTATGCGCTCTCGGCGGGGAACAGCGGGTTGGTCACACCCATGTCCTGGTTGTAAGCACCTGCGCTCTGTTGCAGCAGCGATGGCTGCTCCGCTTTCCATCCGAAGCGGCCCAGCGTTGTCCGTTGCTCGGTGATATCCCACACTTCGTTCGCCCGGCCGCTAATGCCATCGCCATCCAGGTCGGCCTCATCGGCCTGGAGACGGATATCGCTCGCGCTGATGGCCTCCAGCAATCCCAGTCCGAAAACCGGCGGAGCCACCCGTGCGGAGAACATCACATCCGCTGGGAGCGGTATGTAGGAATTGGTGAACGTGTATTGGGGTGAGCGCATGGGAATGATCTCTCCGGTGGCCAGGCTGATCGGTTGTTCGCTCCAGCCGATCGAAACATCCGCCTCGGGTTGTGCGCCGAAAATGGCGCGCTGCTGCAACTGCCCGCCGAAACCGGGGACGGGTGCGGGCCCTCCACGCGCATCCGTTCCGGGAACGCTCATGCGCAGGAGCATGCCGATCATGGTGCCGCCCGCTGCTGGCGGCTCACCACGACCATCGCCCACATGACAGCTGGTGCAACTCACACTGTTGAACACAGGGCCCAACCCCGGGTTGACCGGCGCCGGGGCGCTCACGAACGTCTGCTCGAACTGTTGGTCGCCGATGCCATGTAGCGTCAGGGCCGCTCCATCCATGTTGGGGAAGGCATGGCCGAACGCGCCGGAGCCAGCGTCAAAGACCGTTTGTGATCCACCGCTCAGCCAGGGGTGTTCCTCACTGGCCGACCAGGGCTCCGGTTCCTTCCGGCAGGCGGCCAGGAAGAGCAGGCAGCACAATGACGCGAGCAGGGTCGCGCCGCGGTCGACGGCCTTCTGCGAACAGGGCGGGCGCATCCTCAATTGACGTGTTGCTGCACCAAGGGCATCAGTTCTTCGTTCAGCGTGGCGGCTAGCGCATTGATCGCATCGATGGCCTGCTGCACCTGGACCGGTTGCTCGGTGATCGCCTGGCCGAAGGGGACGGTGATGGTGCCCAGTCCGGCGATCGCAGCGGCGATCCGTTGCTTGATCGTGTTGTCCAGCTGCAGGTCGTTCGCGCGTACCAGATCTTCAAGTCCAGTACCGTCGACGCTGTATTTCCCGAGGTACACGTTCTCCACCCCGCGGATGTTGTTGGTGAAATCGGTGATGGAGTTCTTCGCGAACGGTGACTCTTCCAACGTCGGGTCCTGTGCGAGGAGAACTTCACCCATCTTGCCGTTGGCGACTTCGTCGCAGATGCCCGCCATCGCGTTCACCAGTTCCTCGAAGGCCGCACGTTGTGTGTCGTACACCGCGCTCCCGCTGCCTGCTGTAGTGAACACGTTGCTGTAGTTGCCACTGTTGGCGGGGTCCCAACTGTTGTACAGGGTGGTGGTCAATGACGCGAGGTCATTGGCGAGTGCGGTGATGTACTCCAGTTCGCGCGGAGTGAATTGGGCGGCGGTTTTATCCCCGTTCGCGCCGAAGAGCAGGTATTCGATCGGGTGAAAACCCTTCAGTGCATCCTCCAAGGCTGCGATGTACTCGGACGAGAAAGTGTTCCCGCTGCTGAGTTGGGCCTCGAGGTCCACGAAATTCACCGGCCAGGTATCGATGCGCGGGTCGATGTTGTCGGTGGCCGCAGGTCCGAAGAGCATGGCCTCCGAGCGCTCCCAACTGGAACGCGTGTCGCGCCATTGCTGTTCGCAAAGCGCCAGATCCGCATCGCTCAAGGACGTACTGAAGGTGACGATGTGATCGCGCAATTGCTGGCTCCGCTGGGCCAGATCGGCATAGTTGTCCTGTGCCACATTGCCAGCGAACGCGTTGAGCACATCGGCGGTGGTGAAACCTTCGGGTGCAGGCGTCGTGGGCGATGCGCTTTCCTTCTTACATGCGGTGAGCAGCAGCGCTACGGAAAGGAGAAGGGTGGTCTTCTTCATGGATGTCCTTTTCAATTGTCGAGTTGAACAATGATGACATCGCCATTGCGATGCGCTGTGAACAGGTGCAGCGGTGTCGTGGCCGGGCCTTCTTCCACGCTTCCGTCCATGCCAAAGCGACTTCCGTGCGAGGGGCAATGCAAACCTGTCGCCGTCGCGCTGAGTGGTTGGTCCTGGTGTGTGCAGCGGAGGTAGAGGCTGCGGAATTCCCCGTTGGGGAGCGCCACCAGGAGGACATCGTACGAGAGCTTCGGTGTTCGCGCGATCACATGCGCGCTTTCCGCGAACGCGCTTAGCGGAACGCTGAACGTGCGGCCATCACTCTGCACCTTGACCATCGGCAGCGATGCACAAGCGCTGAGGGAGAGCACGCCCACGCCGAGCGCGAGACCTGCACAGCCGCGACAGGATGAACGGAGAAAGGCGCGGCGGTCCATCAGAAACTGTAGGCCAGACCGATGTTGATGAACCCGTTCTCGGTGAAGTAAGGTTGGGCCTGTGGGTAGGGGTTGATGTTGAGGGCAGCGTTGGGCTCGCCTGTAGTGCGAAGGGTATAGTCGGTCTTCACGCTGATGCCCCAGACCGGGGAGTACGTGAGGCCGACGATCACATAGGTGCGGCGCAGTGTGGGGTCGTCGATCCCGTTCTCCGGGATCGATGCGTTCATGTCCAGCGCCTCGCACCGCACAAAGGCGATCAGGTCCCGTTTCTCCCTCGGGCGGATGAAGGACCATAGATCGCAGCCCACCTCGGCATACGCACCGAACATCCGTTCAGGCGTGTTGTTGGCATAGGCCTGGTTCACGCGTTCGGCATCGGGGATGTCCACCTGGGTGGCCAGCACCTTCACACGGAACCGCTCGCCGAGGTATTGGGCGTTTGCCTCGAGCATCCGCACGGGTGTGCCGAAGAGCCCGTAGTCCAACTGTAGACTGTCCGCCTCGCGCTGCGTGAGTCCGGCTGCCCCGCCATAGTAACCGCTGGCCTGGAAGCGGAGATCACCGGTGTAATAGAGCAAGGCGCCGCTCACCCCGAGGTTCGACGCGCTGGCATTGCTTCCCTCTCCACGGCCTTCGCGAATGCCGGATCCATGCTCGAAGCCACCAGCGTTCAATCCGTTCTGCACCGCCACACTCCAGTTCAGGCCGGGAAGGCGGGTGCTGCGGCCATAGAGCCCGATCCCGATCTCGCGCCAGGTGCAGGGGATGATGAACTGCTCCACGTATGGACGGTCGTTGCCGTTGAACGTGGTGGGCAGGTGGTTCTCGTTGATGATGCCCAGCCTCGGGGTGAAAAGTCCGCCGGTGAGGTAGATGTCCTTCGTGAGATCGAACTTGATGAAGAACTGCTCCATGCTCAACTCGCCACCGGTCTTCCCTCCTTCGATGCGGGCATCCTCCAGTTCCATCTCGCTGAAGAGGGTGATATGGTCGTTGAACCGATGGCCGAGGAAGAGCACATTGCGGGTGAGGTTCGCTGTGCCGGTGCCCAATTGTTGGTCGTAACTCACCTTGACCTCACCGTAGCCGCTGAGCACGGTGGGGCGGTCGTTGCGCACCAGGCCGGCGTTCAGGGAATCCTCACGCGTGAGCACTTGGGCGCGTAACGTGCTGAACACGAGCAGCGCAAGGACGACCGTAAGGGTTCTCATTGGTGTCGCGAAACAACCGTTGGGCGCCACGGTGTGCAATACCTCAATTGGGGTAAATGCCGGCGATCGGGGTGAACAGGTCGGAATGAAAAAGCCCCCCGATGTATCGGAGGGCTCTCGCTTCAAGTGGTGCCTCCCAGAATCGAACTGGGGACACATGGATTTTCAATCCATTGCTCTACCAGCTGAGCTAAGGCACCCTTACTTTG
>JBDTNF010000112.1:0-4116 GCA_039933875.1 Flavobacteriales bacterium
CGGTGGTCCAATCGCCCACGAAGGGAATGCAGGGCCCATCGGGATCGCTCACCACCACGGCGATGTCCACGATCTCGCCGTATAGGTTGTCCGCGCACGGGTCGGGGTTGAATTGCAAGGAGAACTGGCTGCGCACCCGCAGGATGTGCTGGCCTGCCGGACACAAGGCCGGAGTGGTGAAGGGGAGGTCGAAGGGCGCATTGCTGCCGCTGATGGCTTGTTGGGCCAGCACTTCGGTGGCGGGGTCGAAGGTGCCGTCGTCGTTCATGTCCAGCGCCACCAGATAGCTCTCGTCCAACGCCGAATCCGGTACGATGGTGACGATGTAGTTCTGCCCTATCTGCAGCTGGTTCTCGTGCTCGGTGTTGAGCGTGTAGTAGGGGAAAACCTGCGCCTGGCCGTAGTCGTAGCCATTGAAGGTGACCAGTTCCATGCCATCGCCCCACTGCGTACCGTAGCCCTGCAGCGGCATGCACGGCCAGCCCGCAGCATGCACCGCCAGGGCGAAGTCGATGGCGTTGCCGTAGCCCGAGGTGGACATGCACGGGATGGTGGTGTCGAGGGTGTCGCGTGAGCATGCGATGCGCAACCGGTAATAGCCGGGCTGCATTGGTGCGTTGAAGCTGAAGGTGGCTGTGCCACCTGGACCGGTGGCGATCTGGTGTTCCACGAGGTCGTACTGGAAGGAGCCATCGAGGCCATAATCGATCCACACGTACACGTGCTGATAGCCCACGTAGGTTCCCGTGGTCACCTGCAATTGTGTGGGGCTCCCGGCGGTGAGGTGCGCGCCTTGGATGGTGTTGTCGGTATAGCCCCAGAGCGGGGGAGTCAACTGGGCGTACCAGTCCAGATCGGCGATCTGCACCGCGCGCACATAGTCGCCTTCCACGGCCTGCCAGGTGAAGTGGGGGATGCAGAGATCGCCGTTGGCGATGATCAGCGTGTAGTCCTCCGCTTCGCCGTAGTTGAAGGGGCCGCAGCCCTGCGCGGGGTCCTCCTCATAGGTGCAGAGCACGCGCATCCAGGTATATCCGTTAGGGGCGTTGGCGGGAATGGGCACGTTGAGCGTGAGCTGTTGGAAGGGAGCGTCCGTGGTGCCCACGGCGAGTTTCTCATTGGGGTCGAAGGAGCCGCTGCGGTCCAGGTCCACCCACACGCTGTAGTACTCGAAGGCGTCCTGCGGATCGTAAACACCGGAGCGGATCGTGATGGGATAGGTCCACCCGGGTTGCACGGTGGCGGCGAGGCCGGTATCAGCATACACATAGCTGGTGTATGGGGCGGGTGCGCCCGAAGCGAGCTGCTGGATGCCCTCGAACTGCACGTCCTGGATGTAGTCGCCATCCGCTGGGCCATAAGCGAACAAGGGCGTGCAGGGCCGCTCATCGTCGATCACCAGGGCGTAGTCCTCGGTCTCGCCTGCTTCGAACGATCCGCACGCATCATTGGGGTCGGTGTCGTAGGTGCACATCACGCGCATCCGTGTGTAGCCGCCGTGCAGCACGAGGGGAATGGATATGGTGAGCTGTAGCGTTTGCCCCGGTGTAGTGGCCTCCGCGCTTGCGAGCTTTTCCGCCACCGAGAAGGATCCGTCGCGGTCCAGGTCGATCCACACGGAATATTGGTCCACGCCTGTGCCCACGCCATGGTCCCACGCGCCTGCGGTGATGGTGATCGGGTAATCGTCCCCGGGGTTGACCAGCGTGACGAATTCCGGTCCAGCAGTGGTGTAGTCGTTATAGGCAGGGCCACCCATGCCGCCGCTGCCCACGTTGTTGATGGTGCCGAAGACGACACCATCGATGAAGTCGCCGAGCGAGGTACCAGCGGTGTAGCTGGGGTTGCAATAGGATTGCGCCAGGGTGGAGAAGGGCCGCAGGAGGGCCAGGAGGAGGAGGAGGAAAGAGGTTCTCATGGGTCTTGGTGGGTTGGGGATCGACGGTGCAAACGAACTCCGCACAGCGCCCGGCATCAATCGTTGTGTCCAATGAACCGGCCGCTCCGTGGCATCATTGGTTCCAATGACGACCGGCCATCATGGAACGACGAAGGGGTGCGCACGCGCACCCCTTCGTCATCGTTGGGCAGGGGGTTACCAGACCGCGCGCATGATGCTGCGGGCCTCGCCGGTGTTGAGTTCCACGAGGTAGGTGCCACGGGCGTACTCGAGCATGGGGACATCCACGCGATCGGACGTCATGCGGCCACTCATCACCGCGCGACCGGTCGCATCGCGCAAGGTGTACCCGGTTCCGATGCAGGAGGCATCGCCCACCAGCACCAGTCCGTCCGTGGCGTTCAACACGCTCACCGAAGGCGCTGCTGTGGAAGCGATGCCCGTGTTCAGGGAGATGACCACCGTGTAGTCCTCGGTCTCTCCATAAGAGGCATCCGCGCAGGGGTCGCTTTCCCCGGCAGGCATTGTACGCACACGCAAACGCTTGGGCCCTGGCGTGGTGCCGTTCGGTACGGTGAAGATCAACTGCCCCGGCGTGAAGGCGCTGGGAATGCTGATCACCCCCAGGGCCTCGTTCGCGTCATCGAAGTCATTGTCCGCGTTGTAGTCGATCCAGGCGGCGAAGTCGTCGCCGCTCTGTGTGCCGCTGTACATGGTGAGGGTATCGGATGCACTGATCAGGAGGTCGGTGGAAAGCGGATACGCATGGTACGAGGGACCCCATGCGGCACCGGTTCCGGTGTTCTGGATGCTGCCCAGCTGCACGCCATCGATGTAATGCCCGAAGATGGTCCACTGGCCCATGGCAGGTATGCACGGACCTTGAGGGTCCTGCACCACCACGAGCACATCGAAGGTGGATCCCTCGAATGTGTCCTGGCAGGGGGCGTTCAACGGTGCGGCCCCCGCATTGCAACGCAGGCGCATGAAGTGCTGGCCCGGCGGGCAGTCGGCAGGAATGATGGCGGGGATCAGGAAGCTCTCGTAGGCGATGCCGGTGGCATAGCTGCCCAGGACCTCTCCCGCATCGGCGAAGTCATCGTCGTCGTTCATGTCCAGCATCACGCTGAAGTTCTCCGGCACCTGGCTTCCGGCTAACGCCCCTACGTTCACGTCCGATCCCGCATCGTACCGGTATCGGTTGGCCGTGCCGTTGGCATACGGGAAGGTTTGCATGCCGTTGTACGCGTCGCCTTCCACCGTGACCGTGGAGAATCCATCACCGTTCCGGGTACCATTGCCCAGCAAGGGCATGCAGGGCCAGCCCACATGGCCGATGGCCAGGGTGAAGTCCGCCGCGGTGCCGTATTCGGCCTCGCCGCAGGGATCGTTGTTGTCCATGCTGTCGAACATGCACGCGATGCGCATGCGTGCGTAACCCTGCCGGTTCGGTGGGGTGATGTCCAGGGTGATCGAACCATCGGGATCCGTGATGGTGCCCTGGGCCACCAGGTCCGAGGGATCGAAACCGTCGTTGTACCAATCGATCCACACGAACACGTTGTCCGGGCCATCGAACGGGCCCTTGGTCACGGTGAGCTGGCTGGTAACACCCCCTTCCAGGTGCGCACCGTATTCCAGGGAATTCTCATAGCCCCACACCGGCGGTGTGATCGTGGGCACCCAGTACAAGTCGTTCAACTGCACGGCGGCCACGTAGTCGCCATCGCTTCCTTGAGCGAAGAACCGCGGCATGCAACCGGTGCCGTCATCGATCACCAGGGTGTAGTCCTCTGCTTCGCCGAAACTATAGACCCCGCACGGGTCCACAGGCGGGGCTCCGTTCACGCAGAGTACGCGCATGCCGGTATAGCCGCCCTGTGCATCCAGGGGTATCGCCACGTCCACGACGGTCTGCGAAGGGCCTGGAGTTCCGGAGACGCTGGAGCCCACGAGCTCGTCGGACGCATAGTGCCCGTCGCGGTCCAGGTCCACCCATATCATGTAGTAATCGAACAGGCCATCGGGCCCAGAGGTGATGGTCGCCTGGTACGTATTGCCCGGAGCCACAACGGTCTGGAAACCCAGGTCCGAGTAGCTGAAGTTCGCGTAGCCCGGAATGTTCGTTGCACCAGAGTTCAGGTTGTCGATGTCCCCCATCGCGAAACCGTCGATATAATGACCGGACAGACCACCGCCGGCCAACAGGGGCTGGC
>JBDTNF010000113.1:0-8372 GCA_039933875.1 Flavobacteriales bacterium
AATGCCCCTGGAATCTCCAGTTATGATCGGCCCCAAATCAGGGGAAGCCTACAAAACAGTGCGAAATGAATGAGCAGTGGCCATGTCCATGATGCCTTGGATGAAGAGTCCGGCGTTGATGACCGGTGCTCTCGTCATTGGTATCATCGGTTCGTGCCGTTCGGACCATGAGCCTTTCGATGCCAGCAAATGGGCCACCGGTGATCGTCGCGATCGCGGCAGGATGTACACCGACCTTCTTGCACAGCATGAGCTGAGGGGTATGACCAGGGATCAGCTTCGCGACCTTCTGACGGACCCCGAGGATACGGTCCAGGGACGATGGACGTATCACCTTGATCTTGGGTTCACG
This sequence comes from Flavobacteriales bacterium, assembly GCA_039933875.1. GTDB lineage: Bacteria > Bacteroidota > Bacteroidia > Flavobacteriales_F > PHOS-HE28 > PHOS-HE28. The sequence continues at coordinate 353 of JBDTNF010000113.1, forward strand.
GCACAGTTCCACATGGATGTGCTGTTCGATGGGACCAAGAACCTGGTCGACTCCGTGAACGTTTGGGATTGACCTGCCCATCAGTTCACAACGAACTCTTTTACCGCCCAAGGATAGGGATACGCGTGTCCCGCAGGATCAGAAACAGCCCGCTTCCCGATCGATCTCCGTGCGCGCCTCACACGCGCGTTGCTGGATCTCCTGGTTCATTTCGCCCAGGCTCCCGAGGCTGCCCAACTCAAAGGTCTGGGTGGTATTGAGCGCGTCGAGGAACATCTGGATATGCACCTTTTCGCCGTAGCCCAAGGCGGCCATGATGCGCTCAGCTTCCGCGTACCGGTCGGCGATGGCGGCGCGGTAACGCGCGATGTGGGCGTTCGCTTTCGGCAACCAGGCTTCCACTGCTGCGCGCAACTGCGCATCGTGCTTCTTATCCGTCTCGGCGCAGCACGGTTTGTCGATGATGGTGAACCCTCCGCTGTTCGTGGTCGGACACGCCTTGATGGCCGCAGCACGCGCGTCGCTCACGGTTTTCAAGTCAGCATCAAGGGCCTGTAAAAGGTTCATCCACGCCGTATTGAAGGGCGTGGTGAACTCCATCATGGTCTGGTTCAGCCGCTCGAATTCCTGTATCATGGCGGTCTCATCCGGGGTGGGCGATCCGGAAGTGGGCAGTGTGCCACCCTGCAACTGCTTGCTCATTTCCTGGAGTTGCTGCGGCGTCATCTTCTTCACCTGTTCCTGGAAGGCGGGGTCCTGCATCTTGCGCATCATTTCCTCCTGCGCCGCGTTCGGACCGTTCGCCGTGACCATCCGCCCGGCCGAGATCGCGTGCATGCGCGCAGTGAAGGCGGCCAGCGCTTTCGCCCCATCGCAACCGTTCATGCCGCCTTCGCCATGGCACTTTGCGTAGGCATCGTCAATGCTGGTGCAAGGCGCCGGCAGCAGATCAACGACCTTGCGCAGGTCTTCCTTCACAGGCTTGAGCTGGGCGAACAAGGTGATGGTCGTGAACGACAATGCGGTGGTCAGGACGTACTTCATTGGAGTGGATGTTGCAGCCGCGAACCTAATGCGTTGGAGCGATCACCGGATCACCCCCCGCTGGCGCGGATCTCCAGAGCCGTGCCTTCACCTCGATCAAAGCAAAGCCGGTAGCGCGAAGCCGATCTCCGATCGGTCATTTCAGGACCCAAGCCTCGGCCCATTTGGACGCAGTGGTTGTCTAACTTTGGGCATCAACACATTGCCATGAGCACCTCCGACCTCAAGCTCAACCTGATGGAGCGCTTGCTCCTTGTTCACGATGCCGGACTCTTGGAGCGTGTCAAGCAATTCCTGGATCAAGAACTCGGAGAGGATGAGATGACAGCGGGCGAGTTCGCTGAGTTGGAGGCTGACCATGAGCGGGCCATTCGTGGTGAGGGAGAGTTCTACACCATTGACGAGGCCATGCGATCGGCGCATGAGGCGCTGAAGAAATGAGCTACGAGCTCCGCATCCGGCCTCGTGCGATCGCGGAGGCCAAGGCCATCGTGGCCTATGAAGAGCAGCGCAGCAGGACACTGGCCGAGCGGTTCCTGAAAGAGTTGGAGGCGAGCTATCGATACGTGGAGGGGAACCCGCTCGGGTTTCAGGTACGCTTCAAGGAGTTCCGCCAGATCGGTAGTCGCGTCATCGTGTATCAGATCCGCCATACCAGCCGACGTCCCAACAAGCGGTTAGGTCCGTAGCGAGCGATCACCGGATCACCCACAGCCGCTTCGGTTCCAACCGGAAGCGCACTTCGTGCCCCACATCGTAGGGCTCGCCATCCAGGTGGGCCAGCGTACCGTCTTGATGCACCAGCGCCTCAGTGGTCGCGATGTTGCTGATGTGCGGGCTGTTGTCGGCCTTGTGCGTGTAGATCTGGTAGAACGCCCTGACCAGACCGAAGAAGGGCGGCTTGCGCACCACGCGCACCTCCGCAAGGCCATCATCGGGCAGCGATCCCGGGCTGATCACCGCGCCGTTGCCGAACTCGCGTGTATTGCAGAACACCACCATCAGTACCTGCTGCTCGGTGGTTTCGTGGTTCGCTTTCACCACCACGCGCATTGGAGGCGCACCGAACACTTCCTGGACGATGATCTTGGCATAGCCCAGCATGCCACGGCTCTTGCTCTTGTCGAAGCGGTGTGCCACGCGCGCATCGAAACCGATGCCCGCCGTGCCGAGGAAGGGGATATCGTTCAGGAAGCAGACGTCCATGATCGCCGGCGTTCCGGTGAACGCGCGCAGCAAGGCGGCTTCGGGTTTCAGGGGCAGGCCCAGTGAGCGAGCGTAGCCGTTGCCGCTTCCGAGGGCGACGACGCCGACAGGTACAGTGGTGCCGAGCAGTCCGGCCGCGACGAGGTTCAAGGTGCCATCGCCGCCTGCGCTGATGATCCGGTCCATGCCTTTCGCCACGGCCTCCTGCGCCAGTTCGGTGCCGTGGCCCGGCCCGTCGATGGTGCGCACGTCAAGCGTGAAGCCATGAGCCTTCGCCAGTCGCTCGGCCTCAGCGCGCACGCGCGGCGCGTGCCCCTTGCCCGAACGCGGGTTGATCACCAGCATCGCGGACTTCATGGCACATCGGGTTGTGCCACCAGCGCATTGCGCAACACGTGACCGTTGAATTGTTGGATGGCGGCCTTCAAGTAGAGTTCCATCTCGGCAGCACGCAAGGGGACCATGTCGACCGAGGTTGAGTCCTGCGGGATCAGTGACGCCGCACCCAGCACGGCGTCGCCATCGAACTGCACCTGCACACCGGCGCTGATGATGTTGTACACACCGTTGCTCGCCATGATCGCGTAAGGAGGGCTTTGCCTGCGCATCGCGCTGTGCCCGAAGCTGAAGAACGGACGGTCGTAGCCGATCAGGTCCAGGGCGGTGGGCAGGATGTCGATATGCTGCGTCACACTCTGCTGGTCGCGGGGTGTGATGCGATCCGGCATGAAGTAGAGCAGCGGGATCCAGTAGTCGATCGCTTTGTCCGAGTGGAGCCCGTTGCGCTCGATGTCCGCCGTGTGGTCGGCGGTGATGATGAAGAGCGTGTTGGCGAACCAGGGCATGGTGCGCGCCGTGGCGAAGAACTGCCGCAGCGCATCGTCCGCGTAGCGCAGTGTGGGGTGGATCGGCATGGTGCCGCCCGCGAAACGAGCCGCGTCCGCTGCGGGCAATTCGTATGGATGATGAGAACTCAACGTGAACACCGAACTCATGAACGGCTGCTGTTCCTTGTTCAATTCCCGCGCATAGAACTGTAGGAAGGGCACATCGCGGATCCCCCAATGCTTGTCGTTGTCCTGTTCGGGGTTCGGGTATTCGTTCAGCCCGACGTAGCGCTGGAAACCTGCCGAATGTGCGAAGCCATCGAACCCCATGGTGCCGTTGCGACCACCGTGGAAGAAGCTCGTGTGGTAGCCATCGTTCCCGAGCACGCTGGCCAGCGAGGTGAACGGGTCGCTCGCATAGGCTGATGTGATGAACGATTCGTCCATCAGCTCAGGAATGCTCGCCAGGATCGCCGGGATGCCATCGATGCTGCGGCGGCCGTTCGCATAGGCGTGCGTCATGTTCAAGCTCTGGCCCATCAATGAATCGAGGAAGGGCATATACCCTTCGCTGCCACTCAATCGTCCGCTATAGACCGCCGAGAAGCTCTCAAGGATGATGACGACGACGTTCGGTTTGTGCACTGCCACTCCGCTCAGGGCGGGCTCACTTACTATCGGTTGGGGCTCCTGCACTACCGGCCACAACGCATCCGCTTCGTTCTGCGGCATGTAGTTGCGCTCCACCACGGTGGGCTTGCCCAAACTCATGATCAAGGTGAACGGTGTGTTCAGCACCACAGGCAGATAGGTCGCGCCTGCATAACGCGCGGCGTCCAACGGTTGTAGCGGGATCAGTTGCACACCACCGCGCGAAGCCAGTACAAGAAGCCCGATCGCCAGCGCGCGCCAGCCCACCCGCCATTTCCAGTCGATCTTCTCCGTGGTCATGGTGCGACCGATCCGACGATACGCCCAATAGATCGCGACGAGGCAAGCGATCAAGATGAGCACGAGGTGCCAGTAGTCGCGCGCGAAAGCGGGAGCGAGGTTGGCGGTGTCGTTGCCTTTGGTGAGGATCTCCAGGAAGTCCGCGGTGCTGCGCTTGAGGCTGAAGGCGTAATAGCCGATGTCCACGCAATTGAAGAAGAGCGCCACGCCGTTCACCAGCATGAACGTGTACAACTGCACGCGGCCGAACACAAGGCCCGGTCGCGGTTGGATCAGGTAGAGCAGCACCCACGGCAGGTTCAGCCAGGCGATCGCGCTCAGGTCGAAGCGCACGCCGCCGGCATATGCTGCGAGCGGAGGCCAGGCGAAGAGGTCCCGGTTGTACCACCAGAAGAGCCCCCGCAGCAACGTGTAAATGCCCGCCACCGATCCAAGTCGGAGAAGTAGTACGGTGAGCGGGCCGCGGAACATCGGGCGAAAGTAACGGGCGCCTGCCCCTGCTCCTGATAACTTCGCGCCTCGCAACCGACCGATGCCCACGTTGACCACCGAAGACCGCCAGCTCCGTTACGAGCGCGGCACCCACAGCGACGCTTTCCTGCTCGGCACCTACGAGCACCTGGTGCGTCCACGCATCATTGAGGAGAAGATGCTCAGCCTGCTGCGCCAGGGCAAGATCAGCAAATGGTTCAGCGGCATCGGCCAGGAGGCCATCAGCGTGGGCGCTGCCATGGCGCTCAACAACGACGAGTACATCCTGCCGATGCACCGCAACCTCGGTGTGTTCACCACGCGCAACATGCCTTTCGCGAAGCTTTTCGCGCAGTGGCAGGGCAAGGCCACCGGCTACAGCAAGGGCCGCGAGCGGAGCTTCCACTTCGGCAGCCAGGAGCACAAGGTGGTGGGCATGATCAGCCACCTCGGTCCGCAGATGGGCATCGCCGATGGCATCGCCCTCGCGCACAAACTGAAGAAGGAGAACCGCTGCACAGTGGTCTTCACCGGCGATGGCGCCACGAGCGAAGGCGACTTCCACGAGAGCGTGAACGTGGCCGCCGTGTGGGACCTGCCCGTGCTCTTCATCATCGAGAACAACGGCTACGGACTGAGCACGCCCAGCAGCGAGCAGTTCCGCATGAAGAGCTTCACCGATAAGGCCATCGGTTACGGCATCGAAGCGGTGCAGATCGCTGGCAACAACATACTGGAGGTCTACAACAACCTCGCGAAGCTGGCGGATAGTGTGCGCGAAAACCCACGTCCGATCATTGTTGAGTGCATGACCTTCCGCATGCGGGGCCATGAAGAGGCGAGTGGCACCAAGTACGTGCCCAAGGAACTGTTCGAAGAGTGGGGCAAGAAGGATCCCGTGGCCAACTATGAGGCCTGGTTGCTGAAGCAGGGCATCCTGAGCGTTGCAAAGCGCGACGAGATCCGCGGGGCGATCAAGGACAGCATCGAGGCCGACCTGAAGCACGCGTTCGAAGAGCCGGAGCCGGTTCCGGTGGAGTCTGTTGAAGTAGGTGACGTTTATGCTCCGATGACGGAGGGCCTCGAGCCTTTGCGAGACCCCGGCTCGGAGGCCGGGGTGACGGGTGGGCGGGAGATCCGCATGATCGATGCGATCCAGGAGGGTATGGCGCAGAGCATGGAACGGCACGCCAACCTCGTGCTCATGGGCCAGGACATCGCGGAGTACGGTGGTGCGTTCAAGATCACCGACGGTTTCGTGGAGCGTTTCGGGAAGGACCGTGTGCGCAACACGCCGCTGTGCGAGAGCGCGATCCTTGGCGCGGCGCTTGGGCTCAGCATCAAAGGCATGAAGGCCATGATGGAAATGCAGTTCGCCGATTTCGTCACCGAGGGCATGACACAGATCTGCAACAACCTGGCGAAAATGCACTACCGCTGGGGGCAGAACGCCGACGTGGTGGTGCGCATGCCCACCGGCGCCGGAGTGGGAGCGGGGCCCTTCCACAGCCAGAGCAACGAGATGTGGTTCGTGAAAACCCCCGGCTTGAAAGTGGTCTACCCGAGCAACCCCTATGATGCGAAGGGCCTGCTCATGACCGCCTTCGATGATCCGAACCCGGTGATGTTCTTCGAACACAAGGCGATGTACCGCAGCATCAGCGGGCCTGTGCCGGAGCAACCCTACGGCATTCCCTTCGGCAAGGCGAACGTGGTGCGCGAAGGCAGCGACCTCACGATCATCACCTACGGCATGGGCGTCCATTGGGCTACGGAGTTGATCGATGAGACGGTCACAGCGAGCGGAGCGAAGCTGTCTTGTGACCTGATCGATCTACGTACTCTGGTGCCCCTCGATGTGGACACCATCCTCACCAGCGTGAAGAAGACCGGCAAGGCGTTGATCCTTCACGAGGACACCCTCATCGCAGGCATGGGCGGCGAACTCAGTGCGCTCATCACCGAGCATGCTTTCGAATACCTCGATGCGCCGATCGTGCGGGTAGCCAGTTGGGATACGCCGGTGCCTTTTGCCGTGCCGCTGGAGAACGGCTTCCTGCCGAAGGGTAGGTTGAAGGCGGCGGTGGAGAGGTTGGTCAATTACTGAAAGGCGCCTTAGTTTTGGGTCGATGAGCAAGCTCGGATTTCACGGTCACATCCCCGGCCACAAGGGTAAGCTGGAAGTGAAACTTTCACTCCTCAAGTTCAAGGAGGATGGCGTCGTCTTCATCTACAGTCCTTCCCTTGATCTTACAGGCTATGGCCGCGATGGTCGTGCTGCGAAACGTTCCTTCGAGATCACGCTCGAAGAGTTCGTGAGCTACACCACGAACAAGGGAACCTTGGACAAGGAGTTGAAGCGTCTAGACTGGAAAGTGGACGGAGAACTGCTTGGTCGATGAACTCCGCGTGCGGCTTCCTGCCGAAGGGAAGGTTGAAGGAGGCGGTGGAGAGGTTGGTGGGTCATTAATCCGCCGAATGGTTCTGGATTGCGCTTCTGAATCTACCGTAACTGGTCCAACATCTCCTTTGCCGACATTCGGCCATCACAACACCAAAGGAAGCGCTGAAGCAGTTGCTGAGAGGGGCCATTGGCGTATTTCTCAACGACTGCGTGCGCTTCGGTGAGACTCCAGTCAAGTCGTTTAAAGCTAAGCTCAGGATTTTGCTTGAGGAGTAATGATTCTCGAATCTCTTTTGTAAGTCCTTCGCGGCTAGTGTTATGGTAGATTTCGAATACCGACAGTATCGACTTGATGCCATTCCCCAGCACTATATCGTATGCGGATTGATTCTCCCTGATAAGGACCTTTGCTTCATCAATGCGGCCCATGAAGTAGAGGCATTCCAATGCGTTGAAGAAGCCTATATTCTGCGCGTTGTTGGTTCCTGGATGTTTGATCATTATTTGGTTGAAACAGGCCAATGCAGCAGCTAGATTGTTCGACCTAGTGAGATAGCAACCCTTGATTGAGAGTAGCTGAGGTTCATTTTCATCTATGCCAAGGCCGAGATTGGCGAAGTCCAACCCACTTGGGTCATTCTTCGCCAGAGCTTCTTGTGCTTTCGCCTTCAGTTCTACAAGTTGTATGCGACGATTTTGCAGCTTGTTCTCATCTATGAGTTTTGCAATCTCATCGCTGAATATTTTCTTCTGAGATTCGAGGTCCAACGTCTTAGCTCTGAATTCATCCTGTAGGGTTCGAAGCGATGCTAGTTCAGCACGATAGTCCTTCTTGATGGAGTTGATATCCTTGATTCCTAAGAACCCTAGAATGCCGAAGAGCCCAAGGATTGCGGTAATGAACAAGTTGATCCGCTCATAGTTGTTGCTGTATGTCTCCTTGAGTAAATCCTTCTCAATACGGTAGTTGTCGCCACTGCTCTCGAGATGGTCTATTCGTGATTGTTGGACTGCGGATTCTGCTTCGAGATTCTTCACTCGGTCCAGCATGACCTTAGTGCTATTGTAGGCTTCCCCTGATTTGGGGCCGATCATAACTGGAGATTCCAGGGGCATT
>JBDTNF010000114.1:0-28649 GCA_039933875.1 Flavobacteriales bacterium
TCGCTTCCTGGGGCGCCTTGTTCTTCAGCCAGTCGGCGTGGATCAGTTGCGCGAGTTCCTCGACCACCTCTTGGAAACTGTCGTCGGCTTTCATGAGCGCATTGAATTGTACCGGGTCAAGGAAATTATTCAGCTCATCGGGCATCGGCAAGGCTCCCTTGTCCAAGCGGCCCGTATGTGACAGGTCGCAGGCAACGATGAGCTTCTCAAGGGATCGTGTGCCATTGTTGAAGGCAGGCAGATGCAATAAGGCGGACAGCACGTTGAGGTCCACCGGGAGATGCTCCTTCTTCATACCCCCGTCTTTCTCCTGTGCTCCGCATTTGTACACGAGCATCGAACGCAGGATGATGGCCCTACGCACGCGGTGCGGACCGGCCGGTTCCCCTGGCTGTGCGGAGATGCCCTTCACATCGATGTGCTTGACCAAACGGCTGGCCATGTCGGGCATCTTGCGTTCGCGCGCCCACTCCGCGCGGGCCTTGTCCAAGGGTTCGCCGCCGTTGCACTTCGCAACGAAGTCGGCGTAGCTGTTGCATGTGCCGCCGGTGAAGAGGAGCACCGCCGGACCGACGGGATGGTTGAAGCCAGCATCCAGGAAGACGCCTTCGTTCACCGGTTCAAGGAAATGCCGGAACCAGCCGTAGGCCTCTCCCTCCACCGAAGAATCGAACTCATCGAACAGGACGAACGGCGTTCTACCGAGGAGGGCCGTATCGCGGATCCGGTGCAGGTCGCTCACGAACTGCTCGCGCTTCGTGTACGGACCGAAGTTGAAACTCATCTGCTCGACCCGGTCGCCGAGTGCTTTGGCCACCTGCTTCACCCCGAAGGTCTTCCCCGAACCCGGCGGGCCGAAGACCCCGATCGAGAGCGGGATCTTTCCAGGAGCGCGCAAGTAGCTGAGCACATCCTGTTCGAGCTTGCGGTACTGTTCGATCTCGCCGCGATCGGCGGTGAGCACCTTGCCGAACTTCACCAGCGGTGCCGCGCCCAGCATGCCCACCACACCTGTGCGCACATAATGCATGGTCCATGCATCCACAGCAGCCTCACTGCCGTGCATGGCGAGATGGAGCAGGGACGCGTGGTCGGGAAGTGTGGTGATGTCCATGCCGGCCAAGGGCGTGTCCTCCATCGCATCGAGCGTGAAGACTTCGGCGGGTAGGCTCAACTCATCCGACCTCTCCCGCCAGCCGATGCGGCGCCCGCGTTGGACCGAACGCAAGCCCTGGATCGCCGCGAAAGGAAGACGTTGTTCGACGGTGCGCACATCGTCCACCCATTTCACCGGTGCCTTGTCGTGCTTCTGTCGCGGAAGTTGGGCGCGGAGCAACTCGATCGTAAGGCGTGCGATGAACACTTCGCTCGTGCCAAGGGCAACACCTGGGGTCGCGGTCCATTCCTGACCGGAAGCGTCGAACCATGCGAGGAAGGATGGCTCATTCTCGCCGGTGGAGATGTGTACCACCGCTTCCGCTCCGAAAAGGATGAGCACATGGGTCGCATGGGTGAGCATGGCTCGCCCATCACCCCGGAAGTACATGATCAGTTCGGTGAAGCTCGCATCCCAGGACCTACCCTTGCTGATCGGGGCACCAAGGGAGCGAAGTTCACCGGCATCCATGATGAGGATCCGCTGCTTCGCCCCACCCTTGCCTGCATCCACCATCCAGCACGGATCAGCTGAACGGATGATCGCCCAGCTATCCGCGCGAAGAGCGTTCAATGACGCGATCCATTCGGATCGTTCGGGATGCACTGCATCCATGTCGTGGATGATGAGCAGATCCGGATCGGGGATCTCGCGGGTCTCTTTGAGGCGCCCTCTGTAGGGATGCGGATCGCGGTCGCCGATGCGCTCGCCTATGATGATGGGCCGCCCGCGATCGGATGTACCATGGGATCCAAGGAACAGCGAGTGGGAAACAAGGTTTGGAATGGTGATGTGCACGTCGATCCCTTTCCTGTCCTTCGTCTTTCCGCTGGCCAGCTTGCCACTGATGAGTTGGCTGATAAGCGGGCTACCGACATACGCCCGCAGGTCATGGATCGGGATCGCGGGATCGCGGACGATCACCTCGTGAACAGCCGCACCTCCTATAACGTGAACGTATTTCATGTTACAGGCTCCAATTCGTTGGTGATCATCAACGCGAGCCATTCCTGCGACTCGCGGTTCAGTACCTGATCGAGTTCCCGGAACGTCGCGTTCAACTCGCTTAAGGGGTGCTTATCGGACAACTTGCCGGTGATCCCTTCAAGTTCGCGGGCCATGCGTTGATTGGAGAGGGCCATGCGGGCATACCCGCCGAGTTTTCGAACGCCCTCAATGGAGGCCGCGACAACGGGCAGGAGAACTGCAAGCACGGTCAACACGTCCTGGAGCGCATGTGGCCGGTATATCATTTTGCCAGCCGGTAAAAAATAGTGGAGCAGTGCCGCGACCAAGGCCAGAGCAAAGACCACATGCCCGCTGGTTTCCAACCGATGGTTGATGCGTTCGTTCCTCTTCTGTTTGCCGTCGTGATAGTCCACCTGCCCGGCAATCAACGTATTCAACACAAGGTCATGCGCAGTATCGCGATCACCCTCGGTGTTCATGGCTCGTGCCTTGGCCACCTCCACAGAACGATCCAACATTGACCACACCTGGTCATGAGCAAGGACCACCCAGCGATCGTCCTCCTCCTTGCGGGCCAAGGCAAGAGGCTCGATCCGGGTTGGTTCAAAACCCAGAACAAAGCCACAGGCCATGGTACGGCAACGCTCGGCGAGGAATCGGCTTTGCAGCCAGCGGCGGTGGACGCGCATGCGCTGGCCCCAGAGAACCGCGCACAGGATCACGAACAAAATGCACGCTTCGACCAGGTAGGCGACATGACCGAACCAGGGGATCACCAAACCGCAAGCGACACTTAGCACCGCCAGTGCTGAGAACACATGAACTCCGATACCTACTCCGAGAAACCACGATTTGCACTGCTTGGCCAGAAGATCAGCTCTTGCGTAGACCCCGACCAGCGATCGCTCCAGCACATCCACGCGAACCGGGTAGTCGGCCCGAACGGATCCGTTCCCAAAACCGAGGAGATCGTTCATGGACTTCTCCAAAAGCTCCCGACCAACCACTATTTTGTTGAGGCGCTCGAATTGAGCGATGCCCGGGCATTTCAACCGCTTTGTGCCAGGCATCTCCACGGAGACCTTGAAGTGCTCATCGATGATCAACAAAGGATGCCCTGCCCTACGCGCCATGGCCACCACATCGGCCGTACCTCCATCACCTCCCTTACGCGTGCTATCGAGCACGGCGATCAGGACGTCGCTGTTCGCGACGAGGTATTCGCCAAGCCCTCGGAACGCTGCGGTCAGGTCTTTGGAAGAACCTTGCAGTTGAACGGGTCGAGCGCATCTTTCCAATTGCAGACCAAAATCCTTGACCGCCCCGGGCCCTTCGAACGTGGCCTCATAGTCCGCCTGTTCAATGGGTAGCACCGGCACAACGCGCGAATGGGGAAGGGCGAGCACGGCATCGGTAACGATGCGATCGGCTCCTTCGGCCAATCCAGTAAGAAGGGTATAGGAGAACGAGGTAGTGCGCGCCCGGCGGATCGCCCGCTGCGATCCTTTTTCGAACAGATCGAAGACCGTTGGGCCATGGATCTTGCCGTTCTCCCTGTGATCCACGGACAGTGCCTGTTGTACAGCAGTGATGAGTTGGTCCCTGTGTGCGACCATGTCCTTTCGATGACCGGTAATAGCCAGGCGGATGGGATACGGCAGGGCGCACATGATCGGCCGATGAAATTAGCCGAAGTCGTGATCTGGTGAATTTTACTCAGATCTCCCCACCGATGCCCCCCTTGGCGTGGATGTTCTTCCCTGCCATCGCCAGCATTTCCGTAGGTGTGCGACCGGTCGAACTATTGGCCCAGTATGGCCTTCTTCGCATCCGCCAACTCCTCATCGCGGCGGTGGTAGCCACATTCGTTGATGAGTCGCTCGGCGGCCACGAGGTCATCCTTGGGACCACGAGATGTACCATCCGAGTTCTTATCCCATGGGTACTTCTCCTCGCGGAAGAAGAGGCGCGCACGATAGAGGTGGATATCGGCCATATGCAGTTTCATAGAGCTGCGTTCAGAAATTTCCCAAGCTTCATCTAGATCTCTTCTGGCGCTCTCATGACCCTTGCGGTGATCAGTAACAAAATATATCCATGCCCGTGAAAGTAGGCCGCGAGGGATATGTAATTGCACCCCGCCTTCGCGAAAGCCATTCAGTGCGGCCTCAAGATGCCAAACCGGTGAAGGCGAAGAGTTGTAAGAAGTTTGAGAGTCAGAAGAGACCACTGCAACGTAGAATGCAGAACGGGCAAGTGTAAGATGGTCCAGGTTGGCGCTATTGATATCCAATCGAAGCTGTTCCGCCCATTCAAATGTCTGTGTGGCTCGCTTCGAGACCGCATCGCACAAGCTCAGCAACTCTTCATTGACCGCCATCCCAAGTGCACTTCTCCAAGCACTACGTTCCGCCTGAGCTAGCAGCAAATCGCAATACTCGAAGCCTTGGAATGAATACAGCAGGGGATAAGTTGGGTGATACTGGCTTTGCATCGCCTCGCACTTGCGAAAACTCGGCTCGGCTTCTTCCGGGCGGCCTGCATGGTGCAGGACATCGGCATAAGTCGTGTTCGTGATAACATAACTCTGCCAATCCGCTTCCCCACTCCTATCAGCGCATATCACGGACCGCTCGGCACCCCTCATAGCCTCGGCTACATCACCTAGTGCTAGTTGTAATTCACTCAAGCTGCTAAAGCTCACCGCAGCACCCTCCCATTGTTCATCTGAAGCATCCAATTCCCCCGATAATCGCATCGGATCGACAGCCTCTGCCAATCGACCCAATGCGCGCAAAGTGTGAGCAGCCTCGTTCAACAACCAAGTCTGCCATGTCTCCATTCCAGGTGATATTTGAATCCAAGGATGCTCGAAAAAACAGGAGATGGCCCCTAACTCCAAACCCCAGGCTCCGAGCTTGTTTGGTGCATAGTGCTCATTGCCGCGCCTGATGCGCTCATAGTAAACCCCCTCAATCGCTCGCCCTTGCAATCCAGCCTGACAGCCATGGGCCACGGCTTGGTACAGCGGCTGGAGGTCTTCGAGCGTGGGTTGTTCGCCTTCCTTGTGTTTGCAGAGGTGTTCATAGAGCCGCCTGTGCGCCGCGCGCCAAGCGTCAGGGTTCTGCTCACGGAGTTGCTTGGCGAAATACTCGCGTAGGTGGGGATGCGCATCGAGCGAGACCAGCGCGCCGGTCATGTCGCGGTTCACCGTGAGCAGTTTCGTGGCTTCGAGGCCGCTAAGGCAGAATTCCCAATCGTCGTCGGCCAGCCCGTCGAGGGGCTCGGTTAGGCTCGGAATGGTTTCGCTCCGCAACGCTGCCACGCACGCAGCGTCCGCAGGTCGGTCGAACAGGCCCATGAGCCGCAACACGGCCACTTCGCGGCGGCCCTCGTCACCACCGTCGAGCAAGAGCCATTGCTCGTAAGCCGCCATGGTCCGGTATGCGTGTCCGCCATCCATCTTCTCATCTGCCTTCTCGAACTTCACTCGGTCGCGCTGGCGGATGTCGCCGTGGAATGCGCGTTTAAGGAATCCACCGAGCAGGGTCAACGTGAGCGCATGGCCTTTTACATCCTCCACCAGTGTCTCACATTCCTTCGCCGTGCCTTTCACACCAAGGGCTCTCAGCAGATGCACTCCGGCGTCACAGGACAGGCGCAGCAGCTTCACCTCCGGCGCAGTGGTCTGCCAGAACGCCTTCAGCTCCGGAACGGAATAACGCGTAGTCACGACGCATAGACCTTGACTGGCCGTAGCCAGGCCCTTCAACAATGCTGCGATGCCTTGGTCCTTCAACTGCCCCGGTGTCGGCGAAGTGGGCGCGTACTGCAATGGTTCGAGACCGTCGAGAACAAGCAGAGCGCGTTGACGACCTACAATACGAGCAAGGCGTTGCCCTTTCTCATGAGCGCCAGCACTGCTTGCTGCGAATTCCTTATCCGCGTCGTCACCGAAAAAGATGAGCGCTTCTTTAAGGAAGAGGTCAGAAGAAGCGGCCACTTGATCGCGCGTGCCCTGGCTATAGAAGGACCAAGCAAAAGCTGTATCGCACCCCGGCCAATCCTGATGCGCCAGTTCCGCAGCCCACTTGGCGACGAGGGAGGTTTTCCCTTCGCCGCCGAGGGCAACGAAAGTGAGTATGTGCGGTCGGCCTTTCTCGTGCTGCTGGACCTTCCTCCACGCGTCGTTGAGAAGTTCAAGCTCCTGTTCGCGACCGATTAGTTGATCGGGAGCATACTTGAGGATGCGGGAGATATCAGTCAATGTCACCCTGCTATTATTGGCGGGCTCCCTTGAAGCACCAACTGACGGCGCCATACGTGGTGCGATATAGCGTGTCACCAACGTTTCCACACTACCCTCGAACGTTGCATGCTGCACCGTCGCGATCTGCAGATCGAAAATTCCCAGCATTGCGTCCGCGCATACCTTCTTCAGCGCAGCGAGGTCCACGGTTTCCTCGCGCACAGGAACAACGTTCCGCTTTGATGCAATTGCCGCCAGCCACTCCTTTCGCACCCAGTCATTCTCATCCGCACAACGCTCAAGCGCACCAGGGGTGATTAGCAGCAAGAAATGCGACCTCTTAGGGACCTGGGTCAAGATCTGTCTGGCCCACTCCCCTGCGTCGATGCAGTCCACATCGAGGAACACGTCATAGCCTAGCTGCGTTAGCGCCCCAAGGATGGAACGCGCAAAAAATTTACCCGCAACATCGCGCCGGTAACTAATAAAAACGGTTTTCTCACTCATTGGGTATTACTCCAATGACCAAGGTAGTGCGATGGAAGCGCACCGAAATGAGGCGCGCAAAATCCAAAGGTTTCAGCTCAACCCGCTGATCACCCCGTTGGCATCGATGTCCATGCCTTCGGCGGCGGGCACTTCGGGCAGGCCGGGCATGCGCATGATCTCGCCGCAGATGGGTACCACGAAGCCAGCGCCAGCGGCGATCTCGATGTCCTTCACCGTGATGCGGAAGCCGGTGGGGGCATTGCGCAAAGCCTTGTCGTCGCTGAAACTGTATTGCGTCTTCGCCATGCAGATGGAAGCACCATCGAGGCCGAGCTTGCTGATGCGGCGCAAGGCGGTCTCGGCATCGGCGCTGTAGTCCACACCATCGGCGCGGTAGATCTCCTTCGCGATGGTCGCGATCTTGTCCTTGATCGGGATGGAGAGTTCGTACAACGGTTTGAAATCGCTCTTCCCGCCTTCCACCACGCGGAGCACGGCTTCAGCCAGGTCGGTCATGCCGGCACCTCCTTTCGCGAAGCCTTGCGAGAGCACAGCTTCCGCACCACGCTCTTTGCAATAGGCCTTTATCAGTTCGATCTCCTCGTCCGTATCGGTCGGGAAATGATTGATGGCCACGACAGCCTTCACGCCGAATTTGGCGATGTTCTCGATGTGACGGCCCAGGTTGCCGAGGCCCACTTTCAACTTGTCCGGCGCGGCGCTGTTCACCTCCTTGATGTCCACCCCGCCGTGGTAGCGAAGCGCGCGCACCGTGGCCACGATGACCGCCGCACTGGGTTTCAACCCCGCAGCGCGGCACTTGATGTCGAAGAACTTCTCGGCACCGAGGTCGGCGCCGAAGCCCGCCTCGGTCACCACGTAATCGCCGAGGCTGAGGCCCATCTTGGTGGCGAGCACACTGTTCACGCCCTGTGCGATGTTGGCGAACGGGCCGCCGTGCAGGATCGCCGGATTGCCCTCGAGCGTTTGCACGAGGTTGGGCATGATCGCCTGCTTGAGCAGCAACGCCATGGCACCCTGCGCGTTGAGGTCGCGCGCGAACACCGGCGTACGATCGAAACGTTGGCCCACATAGATGTTGCCGAGGCGTTGCTTCAAGTCGTCGATGCCGGTGGCGAGGCAGAGGATCGCCATCACCTCGCTGGCGGGCGTGATGTTGAAGCCGTCCTCGCGCGGAACGCCGTTGCCGGTGCCGCCGAGGCCGATGGTGATGTCGCGTAGCGCGCGGTCGTTCATGTCCATCACGCGCTTCCAACTGATCGTGCGCGGATCGATGTTGAGCGTGCGCTTCCGGTTCTGCAGGTTGTTGTCGATGAGCGCGGCGAGCAGGTTGTTCGATTTCTCGATCGCCGCGAAGTCGCCCGTGAAATGCAGGTTGATGTCCTCCATGGGCACCACCTGCGCGTAGCCACCACCAGCCGCGCCACCCTTCATCCCGAACACCGGACCGAGGCTCGGCTCGCGCAGCACGACAATGCTCTTCCTGCCAAGCTTGTTCAACCCTTCGTGCAGACCGATGCTCGTAGTGGTCTTGCCTTCACCGGCCGGTGTGGGCGATAGCGCGGTGACGAGGATCAACTTGCTTTTCTGTGCCTTCGCCTCGTCGATGAGCGAGAGCGGGAGCTTGGCCTTGTAACGCCCGTACTGCTCCATTTCCTCGGGGTCGATGCCGAGTTTCTGCCCGATCGCTGTGATGGGTTTCAATTGCGCTTTCTGCGCGATCTCGAGGTCCGAGGGGAAGGCCATGGGGCAGGTGGTTCAGGTGATGGGGTGTCGAAGATCGTGATCTCCAGCTTCGCTCCGCTCGCTGTGACCATTCATCCGTGGTACTCGATACCGAAACCGGCCTTCGCGAGATCATCCCAAAAGGTCGGGTAGCTCTTGTTGACGACCTCGGGATGAAGGAGCGCTATCGATCCGCGGACCAGCGCCAGCGGGGCCAGTGCCATGGCCATGCGGTGATCACCCTTGGGATCGAACGGCGGATGTGCGAAACCGGTGATGGGTCCGTTGAGGATGAACCGATCCTCCTCATAGCCTGCCCCGGAGCCCATCTTCCGCAGCGCATCGGTAACAGCCTTCAAGCGGTCGGTCTCCTTGTGGGCGAGATTGTCCAACCCGGTGAACGTCACGGAAACCCCGCTCGCGGCGCAGGTGATCACCAGCGGCTGGAACAGATCGGGGGTGCGTTTGAGGTCAACCACCTCATCAAGCGCCTTGGAGGGATCGCGTTGGGAGCGCAGCAGGATACCCCCATCGCCCGGTGCCGAGGAGACCCATGGCATCCACAGTTCCTGCGCCCGATAATCCCCCTGCAACGTATCGTCGTCCAATCCCTCCAACAGGATCTCCGCATCCCTGGACAATGCCGCGATCTGGAACCAGAAGGCCGCAACGCTCCAATCCGGCGGCACGGTGAACGGCTCACTGCTCAGCGGCCCGGGTACAATGCGCACGCCATCCAACTCCATGCGCGGAACGACGCCGAAATGCGCGAGCATCTTCAGCGTCATGGCCACATAGGGCTCGCTCAAGCGGTTACCGGTCCACCGCAGGTAGAGCTCGTGCGAGAACGTGGGCGCGATGAGCAACACGGCCGAGATGAACTGGCTGCTGATCGGCGAATCGAATGTGATCGCGCCACCGTTCAGTTGCCTTCCACGGACATGATAGCCCATCGCGGTGCGTTCGATGTTCGCGCCCAGCTGACGCAACGCATCGATCAGTGGCTCGTGCGGGCGCTCAAGAAGGCGCGTGTCGCCGGTGATCACATGGTCCCCTCCTTCTTGCACACAGGCCCAGGCCAGCAGGAACCGGAACGTGGTGCCGCCCGCACCGCAATGCATCACCGCAGGACGTTCGGTCAGCAACCGATGGAGGATACGTGTGTCGTCGGCATCGCCGGCATCCTTCAAGCGATCGAGGTCACCAGCCACACCTTCGCCTTTGCTGCGGCCCAGCGAAGCAATGGAGGCGAGGATGAGCGCACGGTTCGCCACGCTCTTGCTGCGCGGCAGCCGCACGCTGGCACGGATGCGGCCCTCAGGCTTGTGGATCGTGACGGAGGTGGGCATCGCGGACGAGAAGACGGTAATGCTCCAATGCTTCCTGCACCTGAGCCGCGGAGATGGGGACGTCCACCTTCGCCGAGCCGATACCGTTGAGCAACGAGAGGCGGAAGCTACCGTGCGCGTTCTTCTTGTCGTTGCGCATCAATTCGATGATGCGGTGGTTCCCGGCTTGATCGAAGCGGTAAGCCTTGTAGAGATCGAGCAGGTGCGCGGCGATCCGGTCGTTGCTCTCGCGATCCAGCAGGTCCAGCCGCCAGCTGAGCCAGGCTTCGCAGATCATGCCGATGGCCACGGCCTCACCGTGCAGCAACGCGCGGTGCGGGCTCTCCCACGAGTGCGCCTCCACACCATGCCCGATGGTATGCCCGAAGTTCAAGGCCTTGCGCGGGCCATGGTCGTAGGGGTCGCTCTTCACCACTTCGGCCTTGATCGCTGCGGATCGGTGTACCAACGGCACCAGCGCGTCGATGTCGTGCAGCGGCGCCTGCTGGATGGCGTCCCAGTGCGCAGCGTCATGCACCAGGCCGTGCTTGATCATTTCCGCCACGCCGTTCAGCAGTTCGCGCTTGCCCAGGCTCTTGAGGAACGGCACATGCACGTAGACCGCGAGTGGATCGTGGAACACGCCCACCACGTTCTTCACACCGCCCACATCCACCGCTGTCTTCCCACCGATGGCCGCATCCACCATGCCCATCAGCGTCGTCGGCAGGTGTACGCATCGGATCCCCCGTTTGAAGGTGCCTGCGATGAACCCACCGAGATCCGTGACAACGCCACCACCCAGGTTCACAAGCACAGTGTCGCGGTCCGCTGCATGTCCGGTGAGGTGGTTCCAGATGTCCTGGCATACACCGAGACTCTTGGAGGTCTCCCCTTCCGGCACCGCGATGGTCTCCGCCTCGCGCAGCGCAGGCACATGAGCCAGCAACTCGGGCAGGCAATGCCGCAGCGTGCTCGTGTCGCCGAGTATGAAGTAGCGCGAAACATCCAGGGTCTTCGTCGCGCGGTGGAAGGCGAGCAGTGCGTCGGCGCCCACCACCACGGGGTGTCCGCCCGCATCGATCTCCGTCACATCCTTCGGCGCTGCCCCCATCGCTACTTTTGGCGGCCTTTGCGGCCTTTGCCCAAAGAAACGAAGGAACGTGCAACCCATGGCGCAATTGGCCGATCCCTCTGTGCAAGACGCGCGGCTCCCCGATCTGGGCGATACGCGCATCGCCTTCGCCGACAAAAGCGACCGCGACCTCTGGCAGGCGTACTGGCTGTTCAGGATCATCGGCAACGCGACCCTTACCAAAGTGGGCAGTACGGCGAGTAAGGCGGCCCTCGCCTTGCGCCTGCCGATCAAGGGCGTGATCAAGGCCACCATCTTCAAACAGTTCTGCGGTGGCGAGACCGTGCAGGAAAGCCTGCGCACCGCCGAACGCCTGGCGAAGAGCCATGTGGGCACCATTCTCGATTACAGCGTGGAGGGGCAGGATGACGATGCTTCGCTGGACGCGACCATGGAAGAGACCCTGCGTGGCATCGCTGCCGCCGAAAGCCGCAAGGACATCCCCTTCGCTGTGTTCAAACCGACGGGCGTCGCCCCCACCGGTCTTCTCGAGCGCGTATCCATTGGCGCTTCATTGAGCGAAGAGGAGCGCGCTAGTTGGGACCGGGCGCATGCGCGCATGCTCCGCATCGGTCAGGCGGCCTTCGATGCGGATGTGCGCGTGCTGGTGGATGCCGAGGAAAGTTGGATCCAGCGGGCGGTGGACGAAGTGGCCGAAGAAATGATGGCGCGGTTCAACACAACGAAGCCGATCGTCTTCAACACCATACAACTCTACCGGCATGACCGGCTCGCGTACCTGGAGGCCAGCATGCAGCGCGCCGCACAGAGCGGTTACCACCTTGGCGTGAAACTGGTGCGCGGCGCTTACATGGAGAAGGAGCGCGCCCGGGCACAGGAGCAGGGCTACCCCGATCCGATCCAGCGGAACAAGGCGGCGAGCGACAGGGACTACGACACTGCCTTGCGCTTCTGCATGGACCATTTGGCGCGAATGGGCATAATGGCCGGCACGCACAACGAGGCCAGCACGCTGTTGCTCGCACAATTGATGAAGGACCGGCAACTCGCGAATGGCGACGATCGCATCTGGTTCGCGCAGTTGCTCGGCATGAGCGACAACATCAGCTTCAACCTGGCGGCGGCGGGCTACAACGTGGCCAAGTACATGCCTTACGGCCCCGTGCGCGAAGTGCTCCCCTATCTCATCCGCCGCGCCAATGAGAACACCAGCGCGCGCGGGCAGACCGGCCGCGAACTGGGCTTGATCCTCGCGGAGCGGAAGCGGCGGGCAAAGCGCTGAGCGCCCGCTCATCCTCACAACCCACCACTGGACCGCATCGCGCTGCACGACACAGTGTGCGCACGCTACGTTCGACCCATCAAAACCCTGTTGCCATGGTACGCAACCTCAGCACGCTCAGTATCCTGCACTACGTCTACGGTGGGCTCGTCTGCCTGATCGGCCTGGGCTGCCTGGCCGTCTTCTTTGGATTGGGTGGCTTCCTGAACAGCGACTTCATCACGCAGCACAGCCAGGAGCCACCACCGGAGGAGCTCGGCGCGATCTTCCAGGTGATCGGCTGGGTGCTGTTCGTGATCCTGGAGATCAAAGGCGTACTGGTGCTTGCCAGCGGACGGTGGATCGCGAAACGCAAGAACCGCATCGGCTCCATGGTGATCGCGGGCTTCTGCTGCCTGAACATCCCGCTGGGCCTTGCGCTGGGCATCTTCACGTTCATGGCGCTGAACAACGAGGAGGTGAAGCGGGCCTATGACCCGATGAGCCCGCCTGCTGCCGCCTAGCGCGGTCTCAGGTCGGTGAGGGTCGCGGTGCTGTCGCGATCGAAATCCCTGTTCACGCGGATCGTCATGCGCGCATCGCGCCCCCCGACACGCGCATCCACCGCGTAGAAGAGCACGGTGTCGCCACTGTTCGGCTTGTTGAATTGGATGTCGGCACTGTCCAACGAGAGACGGACAGCGGCAAGGTCCGCAGGCCATTGCACCAGTTGTGATGCAGCCATTGGTGATGTGCTGACCAGGGTGCTGCGCAGGCGTTGTTTCACTTTCTGCTCGGGTGTCCACGCACCGTTCGTGAGGCGATCGCCCAACATGAAGTATGCTGCGGTGCCCCCGATGATAAGGCCGATGAGATAAAGCTGTAGACGACGTTTGAGATCCATGACTAGAACGCCGCGAGCAGGATATCCAGATCCTTATAGGGAAGCTTGAACGCCTCGCCGAGGATCGGGCTGGTGACCGTGCCGTTGTAGAGGTACACGCCATGGCGCACACCGAGGTCAATCTTGATCAGCTCTTCGAAGCCACCCACGTCGCCCATGCTTTGGAACATAGGGGTGAAGATGTTGCTCAACGCGGTGCTCGCCGTGCGCGGTACACGGCTGGCGATGTTGGGAACACAGTAGTGCACCACGCCGTACTTCTTGTAAACGGGATCGGTGTGGGTGGTGACCTCGCTCGTTTCGAAACAACCACCCCGATCGATGCTCACATCGACGATCACACTGCCGTTGGCCATCTCCTTCACCATCTCCTCGCTCACCACCATCGGCGTGCGGCCACGCTCGGGACGCAACGCCCCCACAGCCACATCGGCGTTGCGGAGGGCGTTCCTCAATTCGTCGGGTTGGATCACGGAGGTCCACACGCGCTGGCCGAGATCGTTCTGCAACCGGCGCAGGCGATAGATGCTCTTGTCGAACACCTTCACGCTGGCGCCCAGACCCAACGCTGCGCGCGTGGCGAACTCGCCTACAGTGCCCGCGCCGATAATGACCACTTCGGCCGGTGCCACACCGCTGATACCACCGAGCATGAGGCCCTGCCCGCCCTTGTCGGTGCTGAGGTATTCGGCCGCTATCTGGATGCTGGTGTTGCCCGCGATCTCACCCATCGCACGAATGATCGGGTAAATGCCTTCGCGGTCCTTGATGAAATCCCAAGCCACCGCCGTCATGCGCTTCTCCATCATGCGGCGCAGGGTGTCCTTGGGCTGCACGGTGAGCTGCAGCGCCGAGATGAGGATCTGCTTGTGGCGCAGCATTTCGATCTCGTTGTGGCTGGGGGGTGCCACCTTCAGGATGATGTCGGCCTTGAAGACCTCGGCCGCGCTATCCACCACGCGCGCACCGGCTTCACTGTAATCGCTGTCCTGGAACTGGGCAGGTGCCCCGGCGCCCTTCTCGATCACCACTTCGTGGTCGCGCCCAACGAGCACGCTCACGGAGGTCGGCGTAAGCGGTACGCGGTGTTCCTGGAAGGTGATCTCCTTGGGGATGCCGATGAACAGGCTCTTCTTACGGCGCCCCACTTCGAGCAATTGCTCCTGTGGGACCATGGCCGACTCGCGGGCCAGTTGCTTCAGCAGTTCGGAAGAAGGACTCATGAGCAGGATGCCGGGTGGGGTCGGCAACGGACCTGCAATGTAAGGCCCGTCAGGCCGCCGTGATCCGGATGGTACGAACCCCGCTCGGGGTGGCCTCGAGCTTCAGTTCCAAAGCCTCCGGCGGAAGCCTGCCGGCAGCAAGTTCCGGCCATTCGATGAAACAATACGCACCACCGTCCACATACTCATCGAAGCCGATACCATCGAGTTCACCCTCATCCTTCAAGCGGTAGAGGTCGAAGTGGTACACCGGAGCATCGCCAGCACCGCGATACTCGTTCACAATGGCGAAGCTGGGGCTGCTGGTATGGTCGACCACACCCAATGCCGCGCAAAAACCCTTGATCAACGTGGTCTTGCCCGCACCCAGATCGCCGGTCAATGCGAACACGCGCCGATCCGCATGGCCTTGCAGGATCAGGCGCGCGATCCCGGCCGCTTCCTCGGGCTTGCTGAGTGTGATGGTGGAGAGCATCGTACGCAAAGGTGATGCTAGAGGGCATCTCAAAATTATCCTTCGGGCTGCGCGTGGGTCTTTCGCGGCCATACTTCGTTGCTCAACCCTCACATAGCCACCGGCTATGCTCTGGTCTCGCGCCTCGTCTGACCACGAAATACTCCTCGCTCGCTTTCCAAAAACAATTCTGAGATGCCCTCTAGCAACCATACCCGGCTGAACTGGACCGCAAAGGCGCCAAGGCGCAAAGAGAAACGCCGACGCCCTTCCTGCAAAGCCGGTCAAAGTGTCTTCAAAGAGGAAACTCTTTGCGTCTTCGCGGCTCTGCGGTCAACCTACCTCTCACCCCTACCTCGGCGTCAGCACCGCCCAAGGCACCACCATCTCCTCCAGCGATATGCCTCCGTGCTGGAAGGTGTGTCGGTAGTAGCTGACAAAGTGGTTGTAGTTGTTCGGGTACACGAAGAAGCGATCGCTCTTGGCGAAGATGTACACCGTGCTCACGTTGGCCTTGGGTAGGAAGGCTTTGGCCGGTTCCTTCACGGCGAGCACATCGCGGGTCTCATAGCTCAGGTTCTTGCCGAACTTGTAGCGCAGGTTGCTGTTGGTGTTGCGGTCGCCCACCACCTTGCTCGGCTCGTTCACGCGGATGGTACCATGGTCCGTAGTGATCACCATGCGGCCGCCGCGTTGCGCGAT
Source organism: Flavobacteriales bacterium (assembly GCA_039933875.1). Lineage (GTDB taxonomy): Bacteria > Bacteroidota > Bacteroidia > Flavobacteriales_F > PHOS-HE28 > PHOS-HE28. Next base: position 15,578 of record JBDTNF010000114.1, read on the forward strand.
GCCCTTGATGATGTCGAAGAGCGGGCTGTGCTCGAACCAACTCTTGGTGAGGCTGCGATAGGCCGCATCGTCCTCGGCCAGCTCGCGGATCACTTCCATCTCCGTGCGCGCGTGGCTCAGCATGTCCACGAAGTTGTAGACGATCACGTTGAGCGGATTGCCCATCAGGTTGTCCAGGCTCTCGGCGAGCTTGTGGCCGGCGGCCACGTTCAGGATCTTGTGGTAGCTGTACTTCACCTCCTTGCGCAGGCGCTTCAACTGGCCGCCGATGAACTCCTCCTCGTGCGCGTTCTTGCTGCCCTCCTCCTCCTCGCTGATCCATTTGCCGGGGTGGTGCTTCTCGATCTCACTGGGCATGAGGCCGCTGAAGATCGCGTTGCGCGCGTACTGCGTGGCCGTGGGCAGGATGCTGTAGAAAAGCCCCTCTTCCTCCACCCGGAAATACTCGCTGACCATCGGCTCCAGCACACGCCACTGGTCCAGCCGCAGGTTATCGATCAGCACCATGAAGAGCGGTGACTTCTTCTCGTCGATCAATGGCGCCACCTTCGTCTTGAACAGGTTGTTCGATTGCAACGGTACGTCGCCACCCTTGCCGTTCACCCAATCGAGGTAGCCGTCGATCACGAAGCGGCTGAACTGTTCGTTGGCCTCGGCCCACTGCGAACGCAGGATCTCGGTCATGCCCTCGTCCTGGTTGCCGCTCAGTTCGAGCTCCCAGCGGACGAGCTCAGCGTACAGTTGCTTCCAATCCTCGGTGTTCAGCCGGTCGCCCAGGCGCATGCCCAACTGGCGGAACTGCTGCTGGTAGGTGCTGCTGCTCTTCTCGCTCACCAACCGGCGCGTCTCGAGGTTCTTCTTCAACGAGAGCAGGATCTGGTTCGGGTTCACCGGCTTGATCAGGTAATCGCTGATCTTTCCGCCGATGGCCTCCTCCATGATGTGCTCCTCCTCGCTCTTGGTGATCATCACCACCGGCGTGCGCGGCAGGATGAGCTTGATCCGATCCAACGTCTGCAACCCGCTGAGGCCGGGCATGTTCTCATCGAGGAAGATGATGTCGTACTCCTTCTTCCCGGCCATTTCCACGGCATCGAGCCCGTTGTTAACGGTATCCACGCTGTAGCCCTTCTCCTGCAGGAAAAGCACATGCGGTCGCAGGAGATCGATCTCGTCGTCGGCCCAGAGGATGTTCGCGGTCATGTTGGCGGTGGTGTGGGCCGGTGGCCCGATCGGTTCGGTAGTGGTGAAGCGCATGCAAGGCCAACGGGAAGTCCCTTGCGATGTTGCCTTGTACTTTCGGGGCGTGAAGGTACTGCCCGTAAAACCACGAATGCGTTGCGTGTTGGTGGGTTGCGTGTTGCGCGTCCCCCCCATGCCCAACACGTAACGCGTAACCCTTTTCAACGCGCAACACTCCCTGATGAAGATCCTCAACGACCCGATCTACGGCTTCATCACCGTGCCGCACCCGCAGGTGCTCGCATTGATCGACCATCCGTGGTTCCAGCGGTTGCGCTACATCAAGCAGCTCGGGCTCTCGCACCTGGTCTACCCCGGGGCGTTGCACACGCGCTTCCACCATGCGTTGGGCGCCATGCACCTCATGGGCCTGGCTATCAACGTGCTGCGGGAAAAGGGTCACGAGATCACTGAAGAGGAGGCGCTCGGGGCCAGCATCGCGATCCTGTTGCACGATATCGGCCATGGGCCCTTCAGCCATACGTTGGAACACAGCCTCGTGCAAGGGATCCCGCATGAGGAGATCAGCGCCCTGGTGATGGACGCGTTGAACGGGGAGCTGAACGGCGCGCTCACGCTGGGCATCCGAATCTTCCGTGACCAATACCCGAAGCGCGCGCTCCACCAACTGGTGAGCAGCCAGCTCGATGTGGACCGCATGGATTACCTGAACCGCGACAGCTTCTACACCGGCGTGAGCGAAGGTGTGATCGGCGGCGACCGCATCATCAAGATGCTCGAGATCGTGGATGATCGCCTGGTGGTGGAGGAGAAAGCGATCTACAGCATCGAGAAATTCCTCGTGGCGCGGCGGCTGATGTACTGGCAGGTATATCTGCACAAGACCGTGATCGCTGCTGAGGGCATGTTGCAGGAAGCCCTGCGCCGGGCAAAGACCCTGTCGGCCTCAGGCACGCCTGTCTTCGGATCACCGGCCCTGCAGCGCTTCCTGCGCACACCCCACGACCGCAATGCGTTCCGCGATCCGGCAGTGTTGCATGATTTCCTCAAGCTGGACGACCACGACATCATGGGCGCCGTGAAGGTGTGGGCCGAACATCCGGACAAGGTGCTCAGCACCATTTGCGACGATCTCGTCCATCGGCGCACCTACCGGATCCGCTTGCAGGACAAACCGTGGGATGCGCAACGTATCGCGGATATCAAAGGCGCGGTCGCCAAGCGCATCGGGGCCGAAGGAAGCGCGCTGGACCATTTTGTCCTGAGCGATCGTGTGGTGAACAACGCCTACGACAGTGCCAAGGACCGCATCGACCTGCTGTACAAGGACGGCTCGCTGCGCGATGTGGCCAGCGCCAGCGATAACCTCGGCATACAGGCGCTCAGCAGGCCGGTGGAGAAGTGGTATCTGGCCTACCCGAGGTGGATGGGGAAGGAATGGTTCGGGTGAGCGCCCACCCCTCTATAGTGGCGCGACTACCTTCGTCCCACAATCCAACCACCCCGATGAACACCAACTGGGCCAAGATCCTTCTTTTCAGCCTGATCTCCTTCGCGCTCGGCTTCGCGATCTGTTGCATGTGCTGTCACCACGGTTGCGGCGGCGGTGGCTGCGAACGCGGTGGTGGAATGGGCATGGCCGGCGGAAGTTGCATGCATGGCGACGGGGGTAGCTGCATGCATGGTGGTGGCGGTGGATGCACGCATGGCGAGGAAGGCAAGATGAGCTGCTGCAAAGGCGGCCATGGCCACGGCGAAGGCCATGACGATCATGGTGTGCACGCCATCGTGATGGGTTTGAAGGACGCGAACTTCCAAGGCGACACCACGATCGCGATCGACGGCGGTACGGTGAACGTGCACCGCGATGGCGAGAAGATGGAGGTGAAGGTGGAGATGCGCGACAGCACCGGCAAAACGGTGACCGAAGAAGTCGAGGTAACGCACTGAGCACCGCATGTCCAAGGTCCTGAAGCGATGGCTGATCGGCCTAGCGGTGTTGGCCGTGCTTGTGTTCGCTGGCCTGCGCCTCCAGAGCGTCCAGACCAAGCGCTTGAGTCCGCAGGAGACCAACACGTTCTGGGTGGATGACCTTCAGGTGGCGATCGATTACAGCCGACCGTACAAGAAAGGCCGCCTGATCTTCGGCGGGCTGGTACCCTTCGACAAAGTGTGGCGAACCGGTGCCAATGAGGCCACCACCCTCACCGTGAACAAGGCGATCACCTTCGGCGGCAAGACCGTTGCCCCCGGCACCTATACACTGTGGACCATCCCCGGACCCGACCAATGGACCGTGATCCTGAACAGCAAGATGTACGGCTGGGGGATCGACTCCGACGGCAACGCTTCGCGCGACCCGATGGCCGATGTGGCCAAGGCGAACGTGCGGCCCACCGCGCTGGCCGAACCGGTGGAGCAATTCACCATCGAGGTGCTACTGGACCCGGCAAGGCTCGTCTTGAAGTGGGACACTACCCTGGTGGCTGTTCCGTTGGAGCAATAGGTGATCCAGGAGCAGGGGCAGGAGCAGGCGCAATTGTTCCTGCTTGCGCCCCTGCTCCGCTCCTGCCCCTGCTCCTGCCAACCGCCCCTGATCTCGCCACGTATCTTCGCCGTCCGCTGTATTAGCCGCACCACATGCAATTCACCGCCGCACAGATCGCCGAACTTCTCCATGGGGAGGTGGACGGTGATCCGCAGGTGATGGTGAACGACCTCGCCAAGATCGAGGAGGCCAAAGCCGGAACGCTCACCTTCCTGGCCAACCCGCGGTACACGGAGTTCGTGTATACGACCAAGGCCACCATCGTCATCGTCGATGGCGGGTTCAAGCCTACCCAGGCCACACCCAAAAGCCTCACGCTGATCCGCGTGGCCGACGCGCGGCTGGCCTTTACCCAACTGCTCGAGCGGAACAACAACCTCCAGTACGAGAAGAAGGGCATCGAGCAGCCCAGCTTTGTGAGCCCCAGGGTCAAGCTGGGCAAAGGCGTCTACATCGGGGCCTTCTGCTACATCGGCGACGACGTGGTGCTGGAGGACGGTGTGAAGGTGTTGCCCAACTGCTTCATCGGCGATCGCGTGCGCATCGGGAAGAACACCCGTATCCATGCGGGAGTGAAGATCTACCACCAGACGGTGATCGGGGCCCACTGTGCCATCCACAGCGGCGCGGTGATCGGGGCCGATGGCTTCGGCTTCGCCCCCAACCCCAGCGGCGTGTATGAAAAGATGCCCCAGGTGGGCAACGTGATCCTGGAGGACCATGTGGAGGTCGGGGCGAACACCACGATCGACCGGGCGACAATCGGCCACACCATCATCCGTGAAGGCACCAAGATCGACAACCTCGTACAGGTGGGCCACAACGCCGAGGTCGGCCGCCACAACGTGATCGTCTCGCAGACCGGCATCGCGGGCAGCACCAAGATCGGCGACCACAACCAGATCGGCGGGCAGGTGGGCGTCGCAGGGCATCTGTCCATCGGCAACAACGTGCGCATCGCCGCCCAGAGCGGCATCGGCAGCGACATCAAGGACGGCGAGACCGTTCAAGGCGCTCCTGCCTTCGCCAAGGGGCTTTACGACCGCAGCTACGTGGTCTTCCGCAAGCTGCCCGACCTGCTGAAGCGGATCGATCAGCTCGAACGCCAGCTGGCCGAACTGCGCAAAGCGGGCGGCACACCCAAGGACTGACCGAACCGGCGCGGTTTCTACCTTCGCCGTCCACGGCGCGGGATGGTCCTGCGGTCGTGGGGCCGAAGATCCATGACCGACCAACAGCACACCTTGAAGGGAAGCGCAACGGTGAAAGGCGTAGGCCTGCACACCGGCGAGCCCGTTACCCTCACCCTGCGCCCGGCTCCCGTGGGGCACGGCTACAAGTTCCAGCGCACCGACCTCGAGGGTGAACCCATCATCGACGCCGACGCGGACCTGGTGGTGAGCACGGCCCGCGGCACCACGCTCGGCAAGGGCGATGTGATCGTGAACACGACCGAACATGTGCTCGCTGCGCTCTACGCGCTGGGTGTCGACAACTGCCTGTTGCAGATCACCGGCCCCGAGATGCCCATCATGGACGGCAGCGCCCTCCCCTTTGTGCTCGCGATCGAGAGCGTCGGTCTCGAACCGCAGAACGCGCCGCGCAACTGGTACGAGTTGAAGGAACCGATCTGGTTCGAGACGAAGGAACGCGGCACGGAGATGCTCGGTGTGCCCGCACCCGGCGGTGAGTTCCGCGTCACGGTGATGGTGGACTACAACAGCCCCGTGCTCGGCACCCAACATGCCAGCATGTACCGCGCCGAGGAGTTCAAGGACGAGATCGCACCCTGCCGCACCTTCGTGTTCCTGCGTGAGTTGGAGCAACTGGCCAAGGCGGGCCTCATCAAGGGCGGCGACCTGGACAATGCCATCGTGCTGGAGGACCGCGAAGGCACCACCCAGGAACAACTGAAGGACCTGGCCAAGGCTCTGGGCCGCGAGTACCAGGAAGTGCATATCCGTCGCAATGGGGTGCTCAACACCACCGACCTGAAGTTCTTCAACGAACCCGCGCGCCACAAGCTGCTGGACATCGTCGGCGATCTGGCGTTGGTGGGCCGCCCCATCAAGGGCCACATCCTCGCAGCGCGTCCGGGTCACTTCGGCAACACCAGCTTCGCCAAGCGGATCAAGGAGAAGATCCGCGAAGAAGAGCAGAACCCCCTCGCGCACCTCGACCTCACCAAGGAGCCGCTCTATACCATCACGGACATCGAGAAGATGCTCCCCCACCGCTACCCGTTCCTGTTGGTGGACAAGGTGATGCGCATGGACGAGAACAGCATCATCGGTGTGAAGAACGTGACGATGAACGAACCGCACTTCACCGGCCACTTCCCCGGCAACCCGGTGATGCCGGGCGTTCTGCAGGTGGAAGCGATGGCGCAGGTCGGCGGCATCTTCGCGCTGAGCAAGGTGCCCGATCCGGAGAACTACACGACGTACTTCCTCAAAACCGATGGCATCCGTTACCGACGCAAGGTCATCCCAGGTGACACGTTGGTCTTCCACCTGGAGCTCGTCACCCCGATCCGGCGAGGCATCGTGCATATGAAGGGTGTGGGCTATGTGAACGGCCAGCCCGCTGTGGAAGCGGTGATGCTCGCGCAGATCGTGAAGGAGAAAAAGGGCGAAGCGGAGCCCGCGCGGAAGGAACCCAGCCCGGCCCAATGAGCATTTCCAAACTCGCCTACGTGCATCCCGATGCGAAGCTTGGGAACGACGTGACCATCGAACCTTTCGCCAGTGTCTATGGCGATGTGGTCATCGGCGACGGGAGTTGGATCGGCCCCAACGCGGTGCTCATGGATGGTGCCCGCATCGGACGCAACTGCCGCATCTTCTCCGGTGCCGTGATCAGTGCGATCCCCCAGGACCTGAAGTTCGCGGGCGAAAAGACAACAGCGGAGGTCGGTGATGGCAGCACCATCCGGGAATGTGTCACCATCAACCGCGGCACCGCCGATCGCGAGAAGACCGGTGTGGGCAGCAACTGCCTGCTGATGGCCTATGTACACCTGGCCCACGATTGCCTGGTAGGCAACAACGTGGTGATCGCCAACAGCGTGAACTTGGCAGGCCACGTGACGATCGACGACTGGGCGATCCTCGAGGGCAACGTCGCCGTGCAGCAATTCATCCACATCGGCGCGCACAGCTTCATCGCCGGTGCCAGCCTCGTCCGCAAGAACGTTCCCCCCTTCGTGAAGGCCGCACGCGAACCGTTGAGCTATGTCGGCGTGAACGTCGTCGGCCTGCGCCGCCGGGGGTTCACCGATGATGCCGTCGCTCGCATCGAGGACATCTACCGGGAGATCTTCGTGCGCACCAATAACGTGGACCGCGCCGTGCAGAACGTGGAACAACAGCTGCCCCGCAGCCCTGAGCGCGGCCAGATCCTCGACTTCATCCGCAACAGTCCCAAGGGCATCATGCGCGGCCTGGCCGAGTAGAGATCGCACTCACAACCTGCCCCGAGCGGAGTCGAGGGGTGGCTGCCTCGCACATGGAGATCCGCCTGCAGAACATCGCCAAGCACTTCGGCCGTGAGGTGGTGTTCCAGCATGTGAACATCACCTTGGCCAGCGGATCGCGCACGGCGATCCTGGGCCCGAACGGCAGCGGGAAAAGCACCTTGCTACAAACCATCGGTGGCGCCTTGATGCCTACGAGCGGCACGATCCAGCATGTGTTGAACGGAAAAGGGATCGACCAGCAGGAGGTGTACAAGCACGTCAGCATCGCAGCGCCCTACCTCGGGCTCTACGAGGACCTGAGTCTGCAACAGTGCATCGCGTTCCACGCGCGGTTCAAACCGTTCAGGCCGGGGATCGCCGCCGACGATGTGCCCCGCATCGCTTACCTCGAAGGGGCGCTAGACAAACCCGTGCTGCATTTCAGCAGCGGCATGAAGCAGCGATTGAAGCTGGCGCTGGCCATCCTCAGTGACACCCCTCTCCTGCTGCTCGATGAACCTGCGAGCAACCTTGACGCGCAGGCCGTGGCTTGGTATCGGGAACTACTCGTCCAACATGTCGAAGGCCGAACAGTGCTCGTTGCGAGCAACCGGCAAGCGGTGGAGCATGAGGTCTGCACGGCGGCGTCGGAGATGGAGGGGTTCAAGTGATCTGATCATCGCTTGAGCAGCGTGAGGGACCGTTAGTGTGTCTCCTATATGCGCCTACCTTCAGCTCTGCGAACGAAAATCCGAACCATGAAGAGTTGCATATTCCTGTCTTGCTGCTTGGTTGTTCTATCTGTTTCTTCTGCGGCGGGCCAGAACGCGATCCAATATCGGTTGGACACAACGGCAGCAGAAACCGATCCCGTGGTGCAGACCTGTGTTACCGCCGATGGTGGTTCCGTATTTGTCTTGCAAACCACAGCAGGAGAGGTCCTTTGGAAGGGGGGCAGTGACGGAACTCCTCAATGGGCCCTTTTGTTGGATTCAGCGCTACGATATCCTGGAATGGAGGCGAGATCCAACGGAGGTCTTCTTATCGCCGAAGACATGGGGAGAGAACATTTTGGTGGTCTAGGGGGACCAGACACTATTGTCCAGCACATAGCGCTCAGCGCACTGAGCGTGAATGGGGAGTTGAATTGGCGGACATCATTCTCCTTAACTCTTCCGGGATTCGAACAATGGACTGGGCCACTCCAAGAATTGCAAGTAACCGAAGACCCAAGTGGTTCCATTTTTCTTTTCGCTACTAGAAGTTTCGAAAGCAGTATTTCCCAGGTCGCTTTCGTTTTCAAGTTCAGTTCTGAGGGGGATCTTCTTTGGTCACGCCGTATCGGGGAGGATTACGCAGGCGCCGGCGTCGTTTGGAATTTATACAGCGGTGATCAATTGGCGTTTCAACCGGACGGATCCGGCGGCGGATATTTCATGGCGCACGCTTACTTCTACCCTGGACACCTTATGCACTTGGATGTTGACGGCGCGTTGGATTGGACTGTCGGCTATACCTATGAGAACGACTTCCAGACATTCGTTCTTTCGAACATGGCTGTAGATGCTGACGGGAATGCCGTGATGGCCGGAAAATTGAACGTACCGGTGGGAGGCCTCTATAGCATGATCGTCAGAATAAGTCCGGTCGGGGAACTTGTGGATGCTGATATCTACTCCTGGAGCAACGCATCTCTCGATCTCACCGGCATCTTCCGGACATCTGCGGATCGTCTCATGCTGTGGTGGACCGGCTACTTTCTCGAGGTGGATATCAATGGCGTCATCACGCAGACCAAGAGAATAGAGGGTGCGTCCGTCCCGCCCCACAATTTCGCGTTCTATCCGAAGAAGGCCCAATGGGTAGCGGATCGCCTGGTGCTACCCGGTACCATGAACATCACCCACCAGGTTTTCGGTTATTCGAACAACCAACCACAGGTGTGGTCCTTCGACCTTGCTGACCTCGACGGCTGTCTCTTCGGTGATTTCGACGTGGTCCAATACGACGTGCCAGATTCGCTCGTCCTTGTGGTTCCTGATCCGGCGAACTACGTCTCCGTCGATGCGCCAGTGCTCATGGAAAGTAATCCCTTCGGAAGTACAGGAGTCACACCCATGAATACCAGCGAAGCTTGCTCGATGTTCGTGGGTCTTCCGGAGGGAGAGAGCGTTCCTCTCGCCTTCATGCTCATGACCAATTTGGTGTACCAAGGCGACGCACTGACCATCCGATCATCCTCAGCTGCCAACTTCAACCTTGTCAACTCAGCTGGTGCGGTCGTCGGTCGAATCGCTCGCACAGGAGAAATTTCGCGGATCGGAACAAGTGGTTTGGGGGCGGGCCTCTATCTCATCGTAGGGTATGACAGATCCGGAAGCCCGCTGGGTACTGCTCGCGTGATGATCCAATAAAGGCCGGGCCAGAGCGCAATAACCTGCGAGCAACCTTGATGCGCAGGCCGTGACATGGTATCGCGAACTGCTTTCGAAACACTTGGCTGGTCGCACGCTCGTGGTCGCGAGCAACCGGCAGGCAGCGGAGCATGACATGTGTGCGTCTGCTTTGGAGATGGAGGGATTCAAGCCAAGCCCTTTGGTTTAACGGGCCATCCTTCCAGCCCAAAATCCTACTTTCGCGACCCCAACGAAGTAGACCTCTTTCCTCATGGCAAGCACCGCTGACGTCAATATCGGATCGTACATCCGCTTCAACAACGACATCTGCCAGATCATGGAGTGGCAGCACCGCACCCCGGGCAACCTGCGTGCGTTCTACCAGGGCAAGATGCGGAACCTGCGCAACGGCAAGCTCAACGAGCACCGCTGGCGCAGCGGCGAGCCCATGGAAGTGCTGCGCGTGGAGGTCCACGAACTGCAATACCTCTACCGCGAGGGCGAGAACCTCGTGTGCATGAACCAGGCCTCCTTCGAACAGGAATACATACCCGTGGGCCTCTTCGGCGATGCGCTGGGCTATATGAAGGAGGAAATGGTGGTGCAGGTCGGTTTCGAGAGCGGCAACCCGCTCTTCGCCCGCCCGCCCAAGGTGGTGGAGTTGGAAGTGACCTATACCGAGAACGCGGTGAAAGGCGACACCAGCAACAAGGTGATGAAGACTGCCAAGCTCGAGACCGGCGCGGAGATCAGCGTACCCAGCTTCGTGGACATCGGCACCATCGTGCGCATCGACACCGAGAACGGTGCCTACCTGGACCGGGTGAAAAAGTGAGCAAGGGCGATGCACGCATCGCCCCGAAAAAAGCATGACCTACGAAGCCCTTTCGCCCTGCGGCGGAGGGGCTTTCTCGTAAGTCCATCCCGTGCGAAAGAGCATGCACTCTGCCGCGGTTACCTTTGGCCGTCATCTTCGAACCATTGGAACTCAAGTCCCCGCAGACCGCAGCGCAACTCGCCCAACTCCTGGGGGCAACGGCCAAGGGCAACACCACCCTGCTCGTTACAGGCCTCAATGAGATCAACCGCGTGGGCGAGGGCGACCTCGTGTATGTGGACCATCCGAAGTACTACGCCAAGGCCTTGAACAGCGCAGCGACCACCGTGTTGATCGACAAGGAGGTGGAGATCCCGGCGGGCAAGGCGATCATCGTGAGCACCGATCCCTGCGGCGACTACAACAAGCTCGTGCGACACTTCAGCCCGCGTTTGGGTTGGGCCACGACCGAACCAGTGATCGGTGCAGGCAGCGAGGTACACCCCAGCGTCGCCATCGGGCCGAACGTGCGCATCGGTGCGGACTGTACGATCATGCCCGGCGTGGTGCTCTATGAGAACACCGTCGTCGGCGACCGCGTCATCATCCACGCGAACACGGTGCTTGGTGCCGATCCCTTCTACTTCAAGAAGCGCCCCAGCGGGTACGACAAGATGATCCCCTGCGGCAGCGTGGTGATCGAGGACGATGTGGAGATCGGCGCGCTATGCACCATCGATCGCGGCGTGAGTGCCGACACCCGCATCGGACAAGGCACGAAGCTCGACAACCATGTGCAGGTGGGTCACGACACACGCATCGGCCGGCACTGCTTGATCTGCGCGCACGTGGCCATCGCCGGTGCCGTGGTGATCGAGGACGGTGTGACGTTGTGGGGCCAGGTGGGCATTCCCAGCAAGCTCACCGTGGGTGCCGGAGCGGTGATCCTGGGCCAGAGCGGCCTCATCAGCAGCGTGGAAGGTGGCAAGACCTACCTCGGCTCGCCTGCCGGTGAAGCGAAACAGAAACTGCGTGAGGTGGCCCTCACCGGCCGACTGCCCGACCTCTTCAAGAAGCTGAAGGACTGATCGCATGGCCCGTCTGGAGCGCATCGTCGAACGGCTTGAGCTGAAGGAGTTCCAACTGCGCGCGCTGTTGGACGTCACCAAGGCCATCAACAACACCGTGGATCGTGTGGAGTTGTTGCGCCTCTACGAGAACATCGTGCGGGAGGAGCTGGGCATCACGCGCCTGATGCTTTACGAGCGCACCGACCGGTGGGAACGCATCCTCGCTTTTGGCACCAACGCGGGTGGGACCGAAGTGGATGTGGAGCAGGCGTTCTCCACCTATAAGGATATCCAGGTCATCGGCTCGGACAGTGCAGGCAGCCTGGGCGCCTTCGACGTGGCCGTGCCGGTCTACCACCGCGACAAGCCATTGGCGTTCCTGCTCATCGGCGACATCGATGAGGAGGTGCAGCGGATGAGCCCCACGGTGAAGCACCTGAACTTCATCCAGACCCTCACGAACCTGATCGTGGTGGCCATGGAGAACCGCCGGATGGCGGAGCAACAGTTATTGCAGGAGCGCGACAAGCGGGACCTGGAGCTCGCCGCGCAGATGCAGAGTATGCTGGTGCCGAAGGACCTGCCGAACAACGCGCGGGTGGAAGCCGCCGCCTGGTACCAGCCGCACCGCCTGGTGGGTGGCGACTACTACGACCTGATCGAACTGAACAGCGACGAGTTGGTGGTGTGCGTGGCCGATGTGAGCGGCAAAGGGATCGCCGCCGCGCTGCTCATGAGCAATTTCCAGGCGACGCTGCGCGCGCTGGTGACGCATACGGACGACCTGCCCATGCTGCTGCGCATGCTGAACGAACGCGTGTTCGCCAACGCGCGGGGGGAGCGCTTCATCACGCTCTTCATCGGCCGCATCGATCTGCGTACACGACGCATGCGCTACGTGAACGCCGGGCATAACGACCCGATGCTCTTCGGCGGCCGCAACATCGTGGCCTTGCACGATGGTTCCATCGCGCTCGGCATGATGCCCACGTTACCCTTCCTGCGCTTGGGCGATGTGGAGCTCCCACCGGACTGCACCTTGCTCTGCTACACCGATGGTCTTGTGGAACAGGAGGACGCGAACGGCGTTGCCTTCGAAACGGAAGCGCTGGCCTACGCCCTGCGGACTTCCGCTGGTGCGGGAGCGGCGGCGCTCAATGCCGCTGTGATCGGTGCGTTCGAAGCGCACCGCGATGGCCTACCCTACCTGGACGACATCGCGCTGCTCACCTGCCGCCTCCACTGAGGCCGGGTACCTCAGGTCGAACACGACGATGATGGCCGTGAAGGCCCAGAACGGGACCGAAGCCTTGTCGGTGTCGAGGAAGTTGTTCAGCGCTCCGTGCATGTAATAACTCGTAAGGCCGATGAACGCACCGGCCATCACACGCTTGTCCGCACCGGGCGGCATGCGGCGATAGAGGCGGAACGCGGTGCGCATGCTCAACACCACCAAGGCCACCATCAGCAACATGCCCGGCAACCCCTGTTCGGACAGTGGTCCGAGGTATTCGCTGTGGGAGTTGCCCTGCACCCCGAAGTTGGTGCTGATGATCGTGCGGTCCTCTGAGGCCTGGAACG
>JBDTNF010000115.1:0-2498 GCA_039933875.1 Flavobacteriales bacterium
GGCGAGTTGGAGGGGAATTCATTCAGCCTCGCGAAGATCCTGGGCAGCGACGGGAGAACTTTATGGTTCAATGTGGTCGGAGTTGGCGGTGTGGACCAGAAGAACCTTGAAGTGGTGGATGGGGATGACTTCCGCAGCGCCAACCCTTCCCTTGATCCGATGTGGTGGGAAGACGGGCGCGGAATGGAAATGAACGGTAGGCTCCGCACCACATCGCCGGACCATCAAAGCGCGGTGGAGTTCGAACCCGGAACGTTGAAGGCCATCCCCGTCGAGGTTGTGGCCACACCTGGCAAGTGGCCTTTCCCTCCCAAGCCGGAGGACTTCCTCTGCGCCGGGTTCTTCACATCGCCTAACACATGGCTCGGCCTTCATTCCACGGCGGAGGTTGAAGGTGAATTCGCCCCGAAGAAATTCGTGCGTCGCGTGGTGCGGCAGGAAGACGCCAAGCAGATGCGCCGTTTTCATCGTGGCGCGCTCGATGCTCCTGTGGATGATAGGTACTCCCGCATCCTATCCATGGAGTCCTTGGGGAATGAGGAATACCTCAATGCCGCGTTCCTGCGCATGGATGCCGGGTCGGAGCCACTGCGGCTCGGTGACCCCGATGGCGCACTATTGATCTACACCTCAGCGCCGGGCCTCAACGGCACAGCTATCATCGCCCGGGTGGATACGGAAGGACGGATCATTTGGAAGGTGGATACGGGGATCGATCGCTTCAGCTTGAGCCAGATCCTGCCGGGCACGAACTCCATGGCCTTCGTCGGTACACGACCGCCTGTGCCCGACAAGGTGAGCGAGCCGCTGCTGGTGATCGTCGAGAATGGCACTGGCAGGATGGTCGCGCATTCGCTGTGGCAATAGCCCGCGACAGCAAGCCGCATCGGTTCTCCGCGTTCCTCGATCTTTGGCACCGATGGCACCTCTTACGACCCTGATCGCGCTTACTGGCAAACACGTCGCGCTGGAACCGCTTTCGCTGATGCACCACGATGAGTTGTGCGCGGCCACGCGTGATGGCGAACTCTGGACGTTGTGGTACACCATCGTGCCATCGCCCGAGGACATGCGCGCGGAGATCGAGCGCCGGTTGGTCTTGCACCAACAAGGATCGATGCTGCCCTTCGCGGTGCGGCACCTCGCCAGCGGCCGCGTGGTGGGTATGACCACGTACATGAACATCGATGAGAAGAACCGGCGGGTGGAGATCGGTTCCACATGGTACGCCCGTTCGGTGCAGCGAAGTGCTTTGAACACCGAATGCAAGCTCCTGTTGCTCACCCATGCGTTCGAGACATTGGAGTGCATCGCGGTGGAGTTCCGCACCAGCTTCTTCAATCACCAGAGCCGGCGTGCGATCGAACGGATCGGCGCCAAACAGGACGGCATGCTTCGCAACCACATGCGCATGCCCGATGGAACGCTGCGCGATACGTGTGTCTACTCCATCCTGCCGAGCGAATGGCCTGGCGTAAAGAAGAACTTGTTGTTCAGGCTGGCCGCACCGGACAAGGTGTTACCAGGCGGTCGGGACGTTTGAGGCAACGGTTCCAGCGTGTAGCTTGTCCTCTCATTGTCCAACATCCCTCACATGCATCGGAACATCCGCCTCGCGATCACGCTTGCTTCAACGCTCTTCGCGGAATTGTTGGCCGCACAGGAGGTGCAATGGCTCACCGCCAGTCCGGCCGATTGGCTGTTGAATCCGGTCACGCCGGTGGATGTGCTCTGCGCCGGTGACCCCGATCACGTGTATGTCGCGCACCTCGATGCGATCGCCTATATCTATAGCCAGCCCATGGGTGCTGTCACGTTGAGCCGTCAGGCGGCGGACGGCACGGTGCTTTGGAGCGTGATCCTCGGCGATACCGTAGAGGTGGAGTCCATCGCGAGCGATGCCGATGGTAATGTGGTGCTTGGTGGTCGCTACTTCCAGCGCTTGCTGGTGGATGGCGATCCGGTGCTCATCTACCCACCCGACCACATCACCGAGGGCTCTTTCATATGCTCGTGGAACGCAGACGGGCAGTTGCTCTGGCAACAGGACGTATCGGGTGGTGAGTTCGATGATGTGAGTGTGGCGTCGATCGCGCTCGATGCGCAAGGGCGTTTCTGGGCCGCGTTGAGCACCTTCTTCAGTGCGGAGATCGTGCGGCTCGGGACAGATGGCTCCCCGGTTGAAAGTAGGAGTTTCGTGGAGTCCAAGACGATAGGCAGCATCAGCTTCGATCCCTGGGGTGGCCTCTACGTGGCGGGTGCTGCGGGCTCGCCGGGCATCACGGTCAACGGCACTGCCTATGCGGTAACGGAGAACTACGCGTTCTTCCTTACGCGCCTTAACGCGGCCGGCGAGGCACAATGGCTGCGGTACGCGCACGACATCACCTTCCAGAAACCGCGCGTACAGGCCGACCAGGGTGGCCATGCCTGCCTGATCGGTTCCTACTTCGAGCCGCTTATGTGGGGCACCATCCCCTTCGCTGATCCCCTCTGGA
>JBDTNF010000116.1:0-21139 GCA_039933875.1 Flavobacteriales bacterium
CACGATATAGGTGCGAGGGGGGCCCGAATAGTCGATCCTGTCTTCGCTGGCGCCATTCTCGACCGGAAACTCGAGGGCTGAGCCTTTCCCGGGGCCGCTTGGATCCGACGGTATGACCACCTATCTTTGGCCCAACATGAAGTCGCTCCACTTCCTGGTCCGCACTGTTTCATTCACCATCGCCTTGGCGTTGTCGAGCCACGTTGCGGTTCAAGCAGCGGACGGTGGGAAGGATGAACCGCACGTTTCGGTGCAATGCGTGCGTGGCTCGGGCTTGATCCAGGTGAGCATCTCGAATCCCCGCAAGATCGGCAAGGTGCTCCTGGAGGTGAAGGACCCCAGCGGACATGTGTTGTACAGCGAGGAGGGGAAGGCATTGACAGGACAACTGGTGCGCCGCCTTGACAAGGGTTTGTTCCCCAAGGGTGCCACAACGGTCGAGGTGACCGCGCGCGATTTCGCGATCACGCACCAATTCGTGATCGAGTAAGGCTTACCAGCCTGAGTTGATCAGGCTCACCAGCGCGGCATCATCCCCGAGGCTGCGCGAGCTGGCCGATACACTGGATCCCATTGTTTTTCTTTTCGATACTGTTCGCGCCCGGCCTGTCGCGTTCGCCACGCTCTCGTTGCGTGCCAACTCGACCTCGGTGACTTGGTGGGGAACACTTGCTGGCTCCTCCTTTTTCGCCAACCGCTCATCATCTACCACCGCAGCCTTCTCTTCCTCAAGGCTCTCCACCGCTGGAGCAACGCTTACGGCATCGAAGGTCGCGGCAGTACTTCCCGATACCGTGGTATACGAGCGCTCGGCGGCCGCGGCGGTAGCTCCTGCGGTCGGCGGCACAGCTCGCACGTATCCGCTCTGGTCCTCCTTCTCGAAGGTGCCTTGTTCCAGCGCATGCACATCCTCGGACGCCTTCATCTGACTTGATCGCCTGTCGTTCAGCACGCTATCGAACGCAGGTGCAGCCTGCTGTGCGGAAGCCGGATCCGGCTTGATGGTCGTGACCTCCTCCTTTGCGGGGCGCAGCTCGGCCAACTGGGCTTTGCTCTCATCCCCTTGGCGTAAGACGAATACTCCCGCCGTAATGAGCAACGCCAGCGAACCCAAAGCCAGGGCCGGTCTCCACAGCGCGCTCATCTCTTTCGGCCACAGTACCGCTCCGATGCTGTTCAGCCATACACGCCATTGCGGCTGTTGTTGCTGGCGAAAGACATCGAGCACATGGGCCCGCACTTCAGCCGGAGCGATGATCGGTCCTTCGTTGCGCTCGTCGCTGCGTACCTGATGGAGCAGCACGCGCATGTTCTCATATTCATCGCGGCTGGCAAGGTGACGCAACACATAGGCACGCTCCTCCTCCAGCAACTCATCGAAGCTCCGCTCGTTGAGCAGGCTCTCGATATCCTCAGGGTCGTATTGTTCGCGCCGTTCCATGGGGGCTCAGTGCGTTAGGGTCGAACTCTTTCATGCGTTCGGCCAGTTTTTTAAGGGTGTAGAACAAACGTGACTTCACCGTGCCTTCCGAACAAGCGAAGGCAGCGGCGATCTCCTTGATGGCCATGTCCTCGTGGTAGCGCATCACGAAGGTGGCTTTGTGGTCGGGTTCCAATTTCCCCAACTCATGGTCCAATCGATCGCGGAACAGTGCATGGTCAACGCCAACACCGCCCTTGGCCTCTTCGCGGTCCACGCCGTTGCGCAAATGAAGAGCGGCTGCTTTCACCACCTCCTCATGCCGGTAGGCGTTCTTGCACATGTTGTTGGCCACGCTGAACAACCAGGTCTGGAAGGGACGCGAAGGATCGTAGCTCTGCGGCCGTTGGGCCAGTTTGGCGAAGAGGTCCTGCAGGTGATCACGCGCTTTCTCGCGATCGTGCCAGAGCATGCGATGGAAGTAGTTCAGCAAGCGGTGCTGGTAACGGTCGTAGATCGCGGCGAACGCGCGTTCGTCACCGCGCACGACGAGTTCCATCAGGCGCTCATCACCCAGCCGACCGTATTCCTTGCTGAACAGCGCCATGGCTCAGTGTTGGAACACACCGCTTTTGATCATCCGTTGCGTCGCTCCCGCGCGTTCCGCCAGGTCGCGTAGTTCATGTTCCAAGCGGGCGGCCTCGGACTCCTGACCCACAGCACGGTAATGGATCAACAACACGGCCCCGGGAAGCAGGTAGTTCTGCGCAAGCGGACCTGTGTCCATGGCCTTGTTCATGCGTTTCCAACGCAGGGCGAGCTGGGGTATGTTGTCCACGGGTTCCGAGCTGAGGCGCATGGCCAGGCCCGTCACGTACAGCTTGTCACGCAGGGCGCCGCCAGCAGCGTCCTGACCCAGGGCGAGCGAGAGGAACACTGGACGGTCAGTCGAAAGCTCCAGGTGTTCGGCGAAACCCTCCGCAGTGGTCGGGATCGGTCCCCGTGCTTTCGTTCTATCCCAGATCCGCGCGCGGTAGGCCGGGTCGATCAGCAAACGTTCGTCCACGACCAGCACATCCTTGCGCTTGCCGCTCGCGAATTGCTCGGTCCACAAGGGGTAGGCATCCATCTCCCCGGCCGCGATCAACACACCGTTCTGATCCACCGAGGAGAGGATGTCCTCGGCCATCAGGTAAAGGCCGGGGGCCACATTGCCACGATCGCGCATCGCTCCCGCCCACTTGGTCTGTTCCACAGGATTGTCCTTGCGTGCGGAGTTCACCAACTGCGGTGCGATGAGTTCGTCGCGTTCGCGGCCCTTGGCGGTTGCCAGATCGAGCTCCATGAACGCAGCAGGCTGGGGGAAGGCCACGTAGAAGTTGGCCAGGTGCGCCTCGAAGCTCTGGGGAGCGACGGACGAAAGGGATCCTGCGATCTCCTGCAAACGCGCCTGGTCGGCAGGAGGGATGACGCCCTGGTTCTGAGTGAGGGCAACATTGCGTTCCCAGCGGAACTGGTTCAGTTGTTCGAGGCAATTGTTCTCCAGATCCATGTCTACCTGGGGCGCGAAGAAGAGATCCTTTTTCTCCTCCAGGTTGGACCACCCGCCTTGCACCGGGTCCTTCACTTCGGCCGCGCGTAGCTGCACTTCCTGGTCGGTCCGGGTCGAGGCGGGGGTCTCCGTTTGCGAGAAAACACTGCACCCCATCAGCATCGCGAAAAGGGGGGGATATCGGCGTGCGGTCATGGTCGAACGATGCATCTCAAGAGCCTGTACACATCGGATCGGGAAAGGTTCGATCGGGCGCGGCTACTTTTGCCAAAGCAAACCAATGTTGAACGAGGAAGCCAAAGAACGATTGCGCCAGACGTTGGACAAAGTCCACGAATGGCCTTCGGTCTACATGTTCAAGTTCATCTTCGAGCCTGAGGCCGCGCGGCTAGAGGCGGTCGTGGGCCTTTTCCCCCCTGAGATCGAGATACTGCGCAAGTACTCCAACGGTGGGAAGTACCTAAGCCTTACGGTGAAGGAAGTGATGATGAGCGCGGACGACGTGGTGGAACGCTACGACCGGGCGGCGGCAATCACCGGTGTGATCATTCTCTAGACCATGGACCTGCATAGCCTCCGCACCGCACTACTCATCACACTTTCCATTCTCCTGGTGGTGGTCCTCCTCAGGCGTTTCAGGCGCCGGGTGCTGGCCAGGGACCTTCCGGTGAACGCTCATGCTGAATTGGTGCGCCTGGAAGTGGCTTACCACCCTCCGCGTTTGCACGTTCAGGTGCGAGTGCCGCTGGATGAGATCCTGCACACCTCTCTCCTGGATACCGATCAACACCATATGCATACGTGGTCGGAAGAGCCCGTCGAGGCCGGCACGCACACGATCGTTCGTGAACTACCTGTGCTGGCCGATGGCGAACATCATTTCGAGTTGCGCACGACCACGCAACGGACGGTGCGCCAGTTCCGTCTTCAGCAGACATGAACCGGTGCGCGTTGATCGCCTGTAGCGGGCTGCTGATCCTCCCGAAGTTGCTGTCGGCACAAGAGCGGAAGTCCTTGCCGGACATCAGTTCAACCTTCAAGTGTGAGTTGGGGCTGCCGTTGCCGCTCAATAATCCCTTGTTCAACAGCATCACCGAATCCATCGGACAACTCGGTGGTAACTTCCAGTTCCCCATCCACAAAGGGTTGGGGGTGGGGGCAGGAGGCAGTATGACCTGGTTCGGGATCAAGGAACGCGCACTTGCGCCCGTGGTCACCTCGGGCATGGTGCGGCGCGCCACTGGGTTCGGCAAGGTGAGTTACGAGCGCTTCACCGGCCCCCGGACGTTCTATGAACTGAACATGCGCATGGGCTGGGCGTCGTTCGTATTCGACTGCCCCTCATGCCCTGACCAGGACAAGAGCGCCTTTTTCTGGGCGGTGGGAACGGGGTATTACGTACACGCCTCGGACAATCTCGCCTTCGGACTTACACTGAGCTACGACACACAGAACACCCGTTTCCAGGCCTCGGACCTCGGGCTGGAAGGGTTCCCTGGACGGAAGGAGACCGAAGAGGCGACCGATTTCCAGAACATCGTATTCGGTTTGGGCTTCAGCACACGCTTGCGACGCTCGCCCGATGATGCGCGCGGCTGGTGAGAAAAGGCAACGGCCCCATCGCGGGGTCGTTGTTCTCTGATCAACGTTTGAGGTTCACTCAGCGGTCGGTGCCGGCGGTAGTTCCTTGGTCTCGCCGCCATCGCCCTTGTTCACTTTCTTCTTGCCCTTCGTCACCTTGATGGCCACATCCGTTTTTTCCTTGTTCAGACCAACGATGATCTTGTCGCCATCCTCGATGCCCTGGTTGATGATCTCCTCGGCCATGGGATCCTCGATGTACTTCTGGATGGCACGCTTCAGGGGACGGGCGCCGAACTTTTCATCGTAGCCTTTCTCCGCCAGGAAGTCCTTGGCCTCGTCATTGAGCTTCAAGTCGTAGCCCAGCTCTGCGACACGCTTGTACAAGTGACCCAGTTCGATGTCGATGATCTTGTGGATGTCCTCGCGCTTCAGGCTGTTGAAGATGATAATGTCGTCGATGCGGTTGAGGAATTCCGGGGCGAACGCTTTCTTGAGCGCTCTCTCGATCACCCCACGGTTGCTATCCTCCTGGCCCTCGGCCTTGGCGGTGGTGCCGAAGCCCACACCCTTGCCGAAGTCGCTCAGGTCGCGTGCCCCGATGTTCGAGGTCATGATGATGATGGCGTTCTTGAAATCGATGTGACGGCCCAGGCTGTCGGTCATCTTGCCATCATCCAGCGCCTGCAACAGCAGGTTGAAGACATCAGGGTGCGCCTTCTCGATCTCATCGAGCAGCACGATGGAGTAGGGCCGTCGGCGCACCTTCTCGGTGAGTTGACCACCTTCTTCGTAACCTACATATCCCGGAGGCGCACCGATCAAGCGGCTCACGGAGAACTTCTCCATGTACTCGCTCATATCCACCCGGATGAGCGCTTCCTCCGTGTCGAAGAGATAGCGCGCCAACTCTTTAGCGAGTTGTGTTTTCCCCACGCCGGTAGGCCCCAGGAAAATGAACGAACCGATCGGGCGATTGGGGTCCTTCAAGCCGGCGCGGTTGCGTTGGATGGCCTTCACCACCTTGACCACTGCGTCCTCCTGGCCGATCACTTTGTCCTGCATTTCCTCCTTCATCCGCTTGAGCTTGCCGCTCTCTTTCTCCGCGATGCGGGTCACAGGGATGCCGCTCATCATCGAGACCACTTCGGCAACGTTCTCTTCGGTAACGGTGGTGCGGTTGCTCCGGCTTTCCTCCTCCCACTGCTTCTTCGCACGTTCCAACTCCTCCAGCAGTTGGCGCTCCTTGTCGCGCAGCTTGGCGGCTTCTTCGTAGCGCTGACTGCGCACCACCTTGTTCTTCTCGTCCTTGATCTCCTCGATCTTCTGCTCCACGTCAAGGATGTTCTTCGGCACAACGATGTTGCTGATGTGCACCCGGCTGCCCGCTTCGTCCAGCGCATCGATCGCCTTGTCCGGGAGGTGCCTGTCTGTGATGTAACGTGCCGTGAGGGTCACGCAGGCGTCGATCGCCTCCTTGGTGTAGGTCACGTTGTGGTGATCCTCGTACTTCTCCTTGATGTTCGAAAGGATCTGGATGGTCTCGGGCACGGAGGTGGGCTCAACGAGCACCTTCTGGAAGCGGCGCTCCAAGGCACCATCCTTCTCGATGTACTGGCGATACTCGTCCAACGTGGTAGCTCCGATGCACTGGATCTCACCACGCGCGAGCGCGGGCTTGAACATATTGCTGGCATCCAGGCTACCACTGGCGCCACCTGCCCCAACGATGGTGTGGATCTCATCGATGAAGAGGATCACATCCGGGCTGTTCTCCAACTCGTTCATCACCGCCTTCAGCCGCTCCTCGAACTGGCCACGGTATTTGGTGCCGGCCACAAGGCTTGCGATGTCTAATGCCACGATGCGCTTGCCGAAGAGGACCCGGCTGACCTTGCGCTGGATGATGCGCAGGGCCAGACCCTCCGCGATCGCGCTCTTGCCCACGCCCGGTTCGCCGATCAGTACGGGGTTGTTCTTCTTCCTCCTGCTCAGGATCTGGCTCACGCGCTCGATCTCCTTCTCGCGCCCGACGATCGGGTCCAGCTTGCCATCCTCGGCCAGTTTGGTCAGGTCCCGACCGAAGTTGTCAAGGACCGGGGTCTTGCTCTTGCTATCACCCTGTTTGCGCTGGCCACCGCCACCTCCACCGCTGAAGGAGCCACTTTCCTCGTCATCGTCATCAGCGCTTTGGGGCCCCTGGGCCTTCGGCTTGCTGGAGAACGTGTCGGGCGGCGCACCGCCATCCGCCAGGATGGTGTCCACCTCTTGTTTCACGCTCTCATAGTCCACATGGAACTTGTGCAGGGTGCGTGTGGCGAGATTGTCCTCGTCCTTCAACATGCTCAACAACAGATGCTCAGTATCGATATGCGGGCTCTTGAACAGTTTCGCTTCCAGGAAGGTGATCTTCAACATCTTCTCGGCCTGCTTGATCAGCGTGATCTTGTCCTTGTCCGGGGGGCGTACCGCGCTGGCCGGTTCCATGGCCCCTTCGACCACTTTCCGCAGTTCATCGAGGTCCACCTCCAGCCGCTGCAACACCTTCACCGCGTTGCCTTCACCTTCGCGGATGAGGCCCAGCAGGATGTGTTCGATACCGATGAAATTGTGACCCAGGCGCAACGCTTCCTCACGGCTTAAGGTGATTACGTCGCGGACCCGGGGAGAGAATTTGGCGTCCATGTGGTTTCGCAGGGTTCTACCGTTGTGATCGTCGGGCGGGAGCCTTCCTCAAAATTAGCCCGCCGACCAATGGGGGCAAGCTATTGATGGGGGTCTTGGGCGGTTGATCGTACCTCCTTTCTTTTTTCCACAGTCCCGTGTGCGGTTGTGGAAAACTACAGGGATAACGTGGTGTGCGATCGGACTACTTTCGGGCTCCCATTTTGGGAGGCCAGTTCACAAGGACCGGGCCAGCGTGACGAACTGACAGACATGGCAGAAGGAGAGAAGATCATCCCGATCAACATCGAGAACGAGATGCGCACCGCCTACATCGATTATTCGATGTCGGTGATCGTTAGCCGGGCCCTACCCGATGTGCGCGACGGACTGAAACCCGTGCACCGCCGGGTGCTCTATGGCATGCAGGACCTGGGTGTGCAGAGCAACCGGCCCTACAAGAAGAGCGCCCGTATCGTGGGTGAGGTGCTGGGTAAGTACCACCCGCACGGCGATGGCAGCGTTTACGATGCCATGGTGCGCATGGCGCAGGAGTGGAGCCTGCGTTATCCGCTGGTCGATGGGCAAGGGAACTTCGGAAGCATCGACGGGGACAGTCCGGCCGCGATGCGATACACCGAAGCCCGATTCAAGAAGATCGCTGAAGAGGTGCTCGCCGATCTGGATAAGGAGACGGTGGATATGCGTCCCAACTTCGACGATACGCTGGAAGAGCCCAGCGTGATGCCCACGCGGGTGCCCAACCTGCTGGTGAACGGTGCGTCCGGTATCGCTGTGGGCATGGCCACGAACATGCCCCCACACAACCTGAGCGAAGTGTGCGATGGCATTGCGGCGTACATCGACAACAAGGACATCGACACCGATGGCCTGATGCAGTACATCAAGGGGCCCGACTTCCCGACAGGAGGAGTGATCCATGGTGTGGAGGGCATCCGGGAGGCCTATGAGACCGGTCGTGGCAGGATCGTGCTGCGCGCCAAATGCCATATTGAGGAGGACCAGAAGACGGGCCGGGAAACGATCATCTGTACCGAGATCCCTTTCCAGACGAATAAGGCCGTGCAACTCTACAAAGGAGTAGCGGATCTGGTGAACGAGAAGAGGATCGAGGGGCTGAGCGACGTCAACGACTACAGCGATCGCACGGGTATCCGCCTTGCCTATGAGGTGAAGCGTGAGGCCATGGGCACCGTTGTCCTCAACCAGCTGTACAAGTACAGTGCGTTGCAGACCAGCTTCAGCGTGAACAGCATCGCGCTGGTCGGTGGTCGCCCCATGCTGCTGGGCCTGAAGGAAATGATCTCCCGCTTCGTGGACCACCGGCATGATGTGGTGGTGCGTCGCACGAAGTTCGACCTGCGCAAAGCGGAGGAACGCGCGCATATCCTGGAAGGCCTGCTCATCGCGCTGGACCACTTGGATGTGGTGATCGGCCTGATCCGTTCAAGCCAGACCCCGGACGAGGCCAGGGAGCGCTTGATGAAGCAACTCGGGCTAAGCGAGATCCAAGCGAAGGCCATTCTCGATATGCGCCTGCAGCGCCTCACAGGGCTTGAGCGTGACAAGATCCGCGATGAACATGCGGAGTTGATGAAGCTTATCGACTACCTCCGTTCGGTGCTTGCGGATGAAGGGCTGCGCATGAAGATCATCAAGGACGAGACCTTGGAGATCAAGGAGAAATATGGCGACGAGCGACGCACCGAGATCGTTCAGCACGGGGGCGATATGCGCATGGAGGACCTCATCGCCGATGATGCGGTGGTGGTGACCATCAGCCACCTGGGCTACATCAAGCGCACATCGTTGTCCGAGTTCCGCACGCAAAGCCGGGGTGGTGTCGGCAGCCGCGGAAGCACCACCCGGGATGAGGACTTCCTGGAGCACCTGTTCGTGGCCACCAACCACAACTACCTGCTCATCTTCACCCAAAAGGGCCGGTGTTACTGGATGCGCGTCTACGATATCCCGGAGGGCAACCGCCAGAGCAAAGGCCGCGCGATCATCAACCTTGTGCAGTTGGAGGGTGAGGACAAAGTGGTGGCCTACCTGAACGTGAAGGACCTCAAGAGCGAGGAGTACCTGAACAACCACTTCGTCGTTCTCTGCACAAAGAAGGGCATCATCAAGAAGACCACGCTTGAGGCCTACAGCCGTCCGCGTACCAATGGCATCATCGCCGTGGGTATCCGCGAGGGCGATGAATTGCTGGAAGCTCGATTGACCAATGGCAACTGCCACATCATCATGGCGAGCCGCGATGGCAAGGCGATCCACTTCGAGGAGAGTCGCGTGCGCCCCATGGGTCGTGGGGCCAGTGGTGTTCGCGGCATGAACCTCGACGGTGACCAGAACGAGGTTGTTGGCATGATCACCATCGACCAGACCGAGACGGCCACACGCCAGGTGTTGGTGGTGAGCGACAAGGGCTACGGCAAGCGCAGCCCGGTGGACGATTACCGGATCATTAACCGGGGTGGCAAGGGCGTAAAGACGCTCCAGGTGACCGACAAAACCGGCAAGCTGATCGCCATCAAGGATGTGAAGGACGACGATGACCTGATGATCATCAACCGCAGCGGCATCACCATCCGCATGAACTTGAGCGAAATGCGGGTGTTGGGACGAGCCACGCAAGGTGTGCGTCTGATCGAACTGCGCAAGAACGACCAGATCGCCGCCGTTGCAAAGGTCGACAGCGACCTGCACGAAGATGAAGTGCCTGCCGAAGAGGGAGAAACACCGCCGGAAACGGATGGCACCGAAGTTGATAACGCAGGTGGCGAGGAATAAACGCCAGAACAGCAACCAATGAAGATCCATCTGTCCATTGCTCTTTCACTGGCGACGCTTGGCCTTGCCGCCCAGAACGCCAATGTGGTGAACGCCTACAATTACATGCAGGACGGCCAACTCGCCAAGGCCATCGAGTACATCGAACCAGCTACGCTGGACGCCAAAACGGGGTTGTCCGAGAAGACCTGGCGGTATCGCGGGGATATTTACCGCTTGATCTGCCTTGGGGAGGACGCCGCGTTGAAGGCCCAGTACCCTGAAGCGATAGACCGTGCGATCGAGAGCTACCTGAAAGCCAACGAGCTTGATGCCAAGGGGAGCTATAAAAAGGAGAACGACCAGGCGCTAAGGGCACTTCAGGGGGCATCGTTGAACGCGGGCAATGACGCTTTCACAGCGAAGGATTACGACCTCGCGATCGCCCGTTACGCCCAATCGGAGCGTGTGGCGAAGGCGTTCGGCCAAGTGGATACCAACGCGGTGTTCAACTCGGCGCTGGCCTACGAGTCGAAGGGCGATGATGTCAATGCGATACGCCGTTATCGCGAAGCGCTGGCGTCCGGGTACGCCAAACCGGAGGTCTACCGGTACATCAGCAGCCTCCAGCGCAAAGGCGAGGACTTGGATGGCGCGATCGCCACGGCACGCGAGGGCCGGGTGAAATTCCCTGATGACAAAGACCTGATCTTGGACGAGATGCAGTACTTGCTCGCTGCGAACCGCTCCGAGGAGGCGGAGGCCATGGTAAAGCTGGCGCTGGAAAAAGAGCCCAAGAACGCGGTGCTATGGTCGGTGCTGGGCGGTCTATATGACAAGAAGGCCGCCGACGCGACGGATGAGACCACGATGATGTCCTGGTACGCGAAGGCCGAGGAAGCTTACAAGAAGAGCATCGAGATGGACCCGAAGTTCTTCGATGCCTATTTCAATATCGGGGTGCTGTATAACAACCGCGCAGCAGCTGAGTATGAAAAGTGCAACAAGATCAAGAGCGACGCTGAGTATATGAAGTGCAAGTCGGTCGCGGATGCCACGTATCTGAAAGCAGTACCGTATTTCGAACAGGCGCATGCCCTTAATCCGGAGGATGTGCAGACCATGCAACAGTTGATGAAACTGTACGCGAAAACGAACGATCAGGAGAAGTACCAACAGATGAAGACCAAGCTCGGGCAGTAGGCTGGTTTTTGACATTAAGCAGGCGAGGCCGGACGGGGAGTCCGGCCTCGTTGTTTTGGGACGTTGGTGATCGGAGGGCGGAGTCTTGGTTTGATAGTTAGGTGGTGGAAGTGAGGCTATTATTACTTAACATAATATAAATTATGCGCCAACATTGATCCAGTCAAGAACCTTGTCTGAAGGCCGGATCCCGACTCCGAAAGGCTCCTCCACGGTCAACCCATCCTCGGTCATCCCCAACCCCATGAACGGATCATTCGCGATCAGCCACGGGCCATCCAGATCAAGCAGATCCGCCGAACCTGCCAACTGGGCCATTGCTCCACAACCCAAGGAACTCTCGCTCATCGATCCGAGCATTACGGCCATGCCTAATTCCCTGGCGCGGTTGATCATGGCAAACGCCCGATCCAGTCCTCCGCACTTCATGAGCTTCACATTCACCCCGGTGAACGCCTCGACACTACGTTCCAAGTCCGCCATATCCTGAACGCTCTCGTCTGCGAAAAGCGCACCGGCGCCCTCGTCCCTGAGCTCCTTATGCAGATCGAGCCGATCCTTGGCGAACGGTTGCTCCAAGCCGACCAAGCGCGCCCCGCCCACAACTCCAATAGCGGCCATCGCCTGGGCTACGTTCATCCAGCCTTGGTTCGCGTCCAGGAACAGCGGTCGTTCATCCGCACCCAACACAACACCCAGGGTTTCCAAGTCGTGGTCAGACCCCAGCTTCACCTTCAGGATGGCGGAGCGTGGTAGTTCCTTCAGTTTGGCCGGTATTTCATGCGGGGATGAGTGCCCCAATGTGACCATGGCCCGGCCTTGCGGTGATCCGGTACCGACACCTCTTGTTAATAGAGTTGAAACGCTGACTCCTTGTTGCCTGGATATCAGGTCATAATAAGCAGTACTAAGCGCTGCACGAGTTGGCGGTGAGAGCGTCTCATTACTTACGTCTTTACCGGTCCTCAACGCGTCGATCTGCCGCACGAGATCCATGCCTTTCAGTTCCTGGAAAACATGGGCTTGGGTCTCGTTCAGGTAAGGTGGCAAGGTGGCCTCACCGTATCCCTCATGCCCATTATCGCAAAGCCGGACGAACACGGAGTCCGTGCCATTACGCAGCCCATGGGCGGTTCCAAAAGGGTGTTTGAAGAGCAACCGGTAAGTGGCGAGAGAAAGTCTCATGACAAGTGAAGCGAAGGTCCGTCCGCGAACGAGGCTGGGATGACCAGGTCACAAGGATCTACCAACAATGCCCAACGAAAAAGCCCCTCGACGGGTCGAGGGGCTTTCACAAGATCAACGGAGGATCACTTTGTCAGATAGATGATGTTGGTCTGCCACTGTGTGCTATCGGGAGTTGAGCCCGGATCCGTCACATATTCCTCGATCACGTTGGTGTGGTGCTCTTTGCCATCCATTTCGATCTTGGCTGACAGCGCTTCATGCGCTGGTCCCATGCTGTTATAGCCGCCTTTGTACTGGATCCAATAGGCCGCGCTGGCTGGCGTTTCGTACTCGGTCACACCGGTCACTTTGCCTTTCGCGTCAGCGGCGATCGGGAATCCGGCCAGCAGGTCGGCCTCGTGGTTCACCTCATCCCATTTGAAATAAACACCGGCAGGTGCCCCGGCAGGCTTCACTTTGGCTGCCTTCAGAGCCGCTCCGGTGGTGGCGAAAGCCTCGGTGAAGAACTGCTTCATATCCGCCCATTTGATGGTTTTGCGCAACCCGACATAGAGTGCCGCTGGACGATCACCGGTCTCGATCGTATAGGCCGCGAGCAATTTCGCTGTCGCTTCCTTCTCTTTCATCGCATCCTCTTCGGCCAAGGTCTTCAACTGACCTAATCCCGTTTCGAAATCCTTACCCAGCCTGGCGTCCATATCTATGAAGACGCCCATCACCTTGCGGAAAAAACCGCTCATTCCTTCGTTCTGGCCCTCCATGAACCACGTCACCCTGGTGCTGTCGCCATTCTCGCTCAAGGCGATACCAGCAGTGCTTTCCATCGCCCAATCGTGAAAAGTCAGGTGTGTCCGCATAAGCTTGTTTGGCACAAGGGAATCGATCCGTTGCTCTCCCGTTCCGACGTCATCGTTCCCTTCCCATTTCGCCACTGCTCCTACCGTACCATCGACACCCTCAAGGCTCTTCTTCATGGCTGGGTCCTTTTCGTTCCAGGGGCTCCATTTGTCCAAAGCTCCCAATGAAGACACATGCGGGTAGACCACATCCACCGGAGCCGCGATGGTCACAGAACGTTCGTAGTGGAACGCAGGTGAGCCCGTTGCGCCAATGATGATCGCCAAGGCTATCAGGACACCGAGGATGATGAGTATGGTCTTCAATGCTCTCATGTTCAGTGGAATTTTCCGAAAGATGGCTTACAGCCCCGGATCCCGTGCATGGGTAGTGCGGAAAAGTGGACCTTGGCATGATCTTTTCCCCTTGTTGAGCAGATCAACCACCCATGAGCACGCTTCTTCGTTCGCTTCCACTGATCCTGACCATCATGTTGGTAACGGCCCTTCCGGCCTGCAAAAGCAAGAGCGGACCGGTCGGTAGTGCCAAAGTGAACCAACCCTTTTCCGGGAGTAAATTCGAGAGCAATAATGCCTGGTTCAGGGGAACCGGACAGGGCGCCAGCGTAAAGCAGAACATCGCGCGTGGCAAGGCCGATATCGATGCCAAGAACCAACTGGCCGGTCAGGTCGGAACGAACATGCGTGCGGTGACCGATCAATACCTGGGTCAGACCGAGAACGCCGATGCGGCGGATGTGGCGGACAAGTTCCAGAGCCTGGTGCGCGAGGTGATGAACACCGAGCTCGCCGACCTGCGGAAGATCGGGGAAGAGACCTATTTCAACGAGACGACCAAGGAATTCACAGTGTATGTGGCGTATGAGATCAAGAAGAACGCCATGTTCCGATTCATGAAGAAACAGGCCCGGACCGACGCCAAAGTGGGCGAACAGGAACTGAAGCTGATGGACGAGATCCTCGACCAGGAGATCAAGAAGGCCGAAGCGGCCGGTGAGTAAGCCTGGAAGGTCCAAGGCACCGATGACCTAGGCGGTCAACGACGTCGCGAGGTGGTCTTCACCCCAAGAACACCGAACAACCCGCGGGCCAGTTCCCTGAAAACCGTGCGGCCCACCTGGCGCACCATGGTGTTCTTGCTGATCTCTTCCAGGGTGCTCGTTTCTTTCCTGGCAGGAGGGTTCCTGGCTCCTTCCTTCTTCGGCTCTGGGTCTTCTGCTCCGGCCTCGGCATGGTCCTTCAGCCGCTTTTCGAGGATCTCGAACGCGCTCTCTCGGTCTATAACCTCGTTGTATTTGCGCGCCATGGCCGAACCGCCTACCAATGTCTGGATCTCGCCTGGTGTGAGGATGTCCATCCGTGTGGCAGGCGCACGCATCAGGGTATGCGCGAGCGGGCTGGGTGTCCCTTTTTCGGTGAGCACCGTAACGATCGCCTCCCCGATGCCCAGGGATGTCAGCAGTTCTTCCGTGTTGTAGTAGTTCGTAAGCGGATAGTTCTCGGCGGTCTTCTTGATGGCGGTGCGGTCCTTGGCGGTGAATGCCCTGAGCGCATGCTGCACCTTGAGGCCCAATTGCCCCAGCACACTGTCCGGAACATCCATGGGGTTTTGCGTGCAGAAGAACACACCAACACCCTTTGACCGGATCAGTTTAACCATCGTTTCGATCTGCTGGAGGAGGGCTGGTGTTGCGGTGTTGAAGATGAGGTGGGCCTCATCAATGAACAGACAGAGCTTGGGCTTTTCCGCATCCCCGATCTCCGGGAACGTGCTGTAGATCTCAGCCAGCAGGCAGAGCATGAACGTGCTGAACAGTTGCGGCTTGTCCTGTATGTCCCCCAAGCGAACGATGTGCACCACGCCTTTGCCGTCGCGCTGCACGAGCATATCCTGCGGGTCGAAGCTCCGTTCCCCAAAGAACCGCTCGGCACCCTGCTGCTCCAATTCGATGAGCTTGCGCAGGATGATGTTGACCGTGGCAGGGCTGACCGAACCGTACTGCTTCTGCAGTTCGGCCTTGCCTTCCTGGGTAACGAACTGGAGCACGCGGCGCAGGTCCTTGATGTCAAGCAGGGCCATGCCATTGTCGTCGGAGTATTTGAACACCAACGCCAGCACGCTTTGCTGCGTTTCGTTCAGGTCCAATATCCGACTGAGCAGCACCGGTCCGAATTCACTCACCGTTGCGCGTAGTCGGGCACCGGGTTCGTTGCTCAGCGTGAGCAATTCCACCGGTATCGCGGCCGACTCGTAAGCGAACCCCAATCGTTCGTGGCGGGCGGTGATCTTCTCGTTCACCACCCCTGGGGCACCTATCCCGCTTAGATCCCCTTTGACATCCATGAGCAGCGAGGGCACCCCGTGGAGGCTAAGCTGTTCCGCCAGCGTTTGCAAGGTCTTCGTTTTTCCAGTGCCCGTTGCCCCGGCGATAAGGCCGTGTCGGTTCATCGTACGCAGCGGGACCTTCACTTGGGCGTCCGCCGGGATGCTGCCTTCATACAGCGCCCCACCCAGCAGAATGTGTTCACCGGAAGTGGCGTAACCATCCCGGATGGCCGTGGCGAACTCTTCGATCTTGCTCATGTCCTTGCGTCAGCCCAAAGGAATGAACATCGCGGGTATGGAAGTCGAATAGTTGTGGTAAAAACGAAGCGGCCATCATCGCTGGGATGATGGCCGCTTCAGCGGATTATGAGCGGATCAGTGCATGACACTGATGTCGCGCACGATACTACGGTCCCGACCGAGGATCTTGACCTGGTAAGTGCCAGCGCTCAACGAGGCCACGCTCACCACCAAGGTCCCGTCAGAGGAGGGTTCCACGGGCTGGAGCACCAACCGACCCTGGGCGTCGAAGATCGAAATGGTCTCCCCTGTCCTCACACCATCAACGCGCAATTCGTTGGTGGCCGGTACCGGGTACAGGTTGAGGCCATCGGCCACCTGCTCGCTCATGCCCACGTTGCCGACATTCACAGTGACCGGAACGCGGACGCTCGGGCAGGCGATCGACTCGGTACGCACTTTCCAATCGTAGAAGTAGTAGTAATAGCCGGTGCCGAAACCGGTGTTGGTCAACTCTCCCACAGTGCCGATCGCGTAGGGGTATGAGACCCCTGCATTGTTGCGGAACAGACTGTGCTCAGCGCAACGCAGCGAAAGATCCACCCCCACAGGCACAGGGAAATTGAGGTCCAGCACATGGGTTCCTTCCACAAGGTTGAAGGAGGCGGTTTGCAGCACGGTCCCAGCGGCATCGCAGAGGTTCACAGTCCGCACACCATCACCGATGGCATACACCGTGACCTGCTCGATCGTGAACGGCTCCCATGAGGTGAAGAAACTCTGTGAGCCTGTGGCGGGCAGGCCACCGCCCCCGCTATTGTCCGGCTTGCCTCCGTTCTGCGACAGGCCACCGTATATCGCGTTGGCCTCGCACCAGAAGATGGTCTGGGTGTTCAGGAACGGCGTCGTCCAGTTGTTGCCTGTGCCAACGGCCGTCACGTCGTCCTCGTTCGTGTACCACTGGATGTTCTCTCCCACCGCGAGCAGGTTCGCCGTACCCGGTGAGGGGATCGACACATCATCAGCGGTGGGCAGGCTCGCTGCCGGGTTCACCGCGATGGTCACAGGGTCGCTCGTAACGGTGGAACAAACACCATCGGCCGTCACCGTATATGTGCCCGCTTCGGTTACGATCAGGCTGGCGCCTGTGCTCCCATTGCTCCATACCGCGTTCGTTCCAATGTCAGAGACCAGTTCCACCGAAGAACCGCCGCAGATGACCTCATCACCCAACACCGTGATCGTAGGCGCTTCATCGACTACAACCTGCACGGTCACCGAATTGGAAAGTGCCACGCAATCGCCCCCATCAAAGGCGGTTACCGTGTAGTTGCCGTTCGTGCTCACTTCGATGGATTGGTCCGTTGATGCGGTGTTCCACAGATAGCTGACAAAACCAGCGGGCGCGGATAGCTGCACCGACTGGCCCGCGCAGAGTTGTGTGCTGCCACTGGCGGTCACTTCGATCGGAGCCAGCGTGCAGGCTGCCTCGGGGATAATGTGCAATTGATCGATACCCGGGTTGGCGATCACTGTGCGCACACCGCTGGGCCATGCGATCACCACGGAGTCGATCTGCGTGGCCGCACCGATCCCGAAGTGGGCTTGCAGTGAATTCATGTGGCTGAAGCCCTGCCCGGATCGGATCTCGCGGGTTTGCGCACCCCAGGGACCATAGAGCCGCAGCCGCGCACCGATGCCGTTCTTGTTACTGAAGATGCCCTGCAGTTCGAATTTCACCCAATGGTTGGCCCCTCCGTTGTTGAAACGGATCGTCTGGCCCAACTGGATATCCAACCAGCCGTCGTTGTTCAGATCGCCGATCGCGCCTTCCGATACGCCGATGGACACGTTGCTGAAGGTGCCGTTGCCGTTGTTGCGCCAGATCCCACCACCAGCTTCGGTGAAAATGTCCGCCCAACCATCGTTATCGAAATCCGCCCCTTGTGCTTCCCATGCGCCAAGAGCGTTCGGATCGATGCCCGTGGTACCGATGATGTCGGTGAACGTCCCGTCGCTGTTGTTGCGCATGAACCGGTTGAGATCACTGTGGTTCGCGATGAAACAATCGAAGTCACCATCATTGTCGAAGTCCTCGATGACCGTGACCCAGCTCTGTGCACCGTCGCCCAGACCCGAAGCTGCTCCGATCTCCGTCCAGGTGCCATTGCCATTGTTGCGATAATGCAGGTTGATCCGTTGTGGATCACCTACAGGAGCTCCCCCGCGGCATTTGCTGATATAGAGGTCCAGGTCACCATCATCGTCCAGATCGGTGAACATGGTAGCGTAGTTACCTCCTACCGTCACCGTCTGTTGGATCAAGCTTTGGTCTTCTTCCATCACGCCATCGCCTGTATTGCGGTAGGGCTTGCTCAATCCCACATCGTGGCAACTCCAACCGTCCAACAAGCCATCGTTGTTGATGTCGGCCATGTTAGTGCGCTGGTTGAAGATGTAAGGCGGGAAGTACTGCTCGGTATAGGCCGTGCCCGTGCTGTTCGCGAGCAGGAACGAACTCGCGCTACCACTGCCCAGAAGGAGGTCGTTGAAACCGTTCGCGTCCAGATCACCGGCGCAGATGCTCCAGCCCGGATTCACCGTTGCGGTGATCAGCCCTTGCTCTGTGAAGGTGCCACCCGGTTGCTGGTAGGCGATCATCAACTGGTTGCCACTGAACCGCACGACATCGTCCAGATGGTCGCCGTTCATGTCCACCACACAAGCCGGGTTGCCATAAGCACCGGTGAGCAGGGTCGAATTCGCGGTGAATGCGATCTGTGCCGAAAGCGGCAGGGCCAGAAGAGCGGCTGTTGGAACAGCGAAGAACTGGCGTACGTGTGTGGTCATTGGGAAGTGGGTTCTGTTGAGCGCTTGAAAGTAGGAAAGCATCCCGCTCGTTCATCCCGGAACGACCGCTGGTCTTCAAAAGCTATCAACCGTCCGCATGGACGGTCGACTTCAGCCTAACTGAACTTGATCCGGTCGATCGCGAACCGGCCACTGCCGGTGAAGAGGATGGCGACGAAGGCGAAGAGGTACATGAACGCCAGTTCCTTTTCCCCGAAGTCCGCATCTCCCTTCACCATGAACACGATCACGGCCATGGCGATGATCAGCGGCACCACCGCGATGCGCGTCCAGAGGCCCAGCACCACGAGCAGCGCACACAGGATCTCGGCGACCAGGATCAGGACCAGTGAGAACGCAGGCCCCAATCCGAACGGATCGGCGAAGCTGTCCACCCGCTCCGAGAAGGACATGAGCTTGGGCCAGCCGTGCTGCCAGAACAGGGTTCCTGCCGCACCTAATCGAAGGAACAAGTAGCCGAAGTCTTCGGAAATGGGTTCACTGTTCAAAAGCATGGCGATCCGTTGTTGGGTCAAAACTACCGGGGCTTGTGGTGCTCGCCCGTTCCTTCCGGCCGACTTTTCCACCGCGCCCCGGGGAACTTTTCCCGAGGCGCCGCGTTGCACGGTCCGCCCCGACTAGTCGGGATGAAACACAAATGAGAACCCTCACCCTCTCCTCGCTTGTCTTGTTCCGCATGATCACCATGGCCCAAGGGCCCGGTGACGATATGCTCGCCGGCATGTCCGCGTTGCGCAAGGAGGATCATCCCACGGCCGAACTCGCTTTCAGCCGCGCGGTGACCAGCGAACCCAGCAACGCCAAGACCTGGTATTACCGTGGTGTGAACCGCCTGACCGCCGGGGACGCCCAAGGTGCGTGGAGCGATCTGGACCAGGCCTTGAAGCTGGCGCCGGACGATGTGAACAGCCTGTTACGAAGGGCTGAAGCCTCCACCCAACTCGGGGCGGAGCATATGGCTACGACCGACCTGCAGCGCGTGATCGAACTCCGGCCAACGGGTCCGGCCACGGAACATGCCCTGCTCCAACTGGGCAACTTCGCCATGGCCAAGACCGACCTGGTCGCCGCGAAGGGATTCTATGATCGCTTGGTGATCATCGCACCGCTCAATGCCTTTGGCTGGTGCGATCGTGGTATCGTCCTGGCCGCCATGCACATGGACGACGATGCCCTTGTGGATCTGGACAAAGCCATCACCATCGACCCCACCCTGGACCAGGCCCACGTGAACAAGGCCATCGTACTGTTCCGCATGGAGCGGCGCCAGGAGGCCTGCGATGCATTGCATCAAGCCCACGACATGGGTGATCGATCGGTGGAAGAGCTGATGCTCATCTATTGCGACTGACCGCTTCCCTCCTATCATGACCCGGTTATCCGGGCGTTAGAAGGGCTTCCCGCACACGGAAGCCCTTCTGCTTTATATGCTACCACTCCCCATGCGGAAGCGGAATGATCCGAACGGCTACTTTTGCCGCCCTGTTCGCGCGCTGTTCGTAGAGCGCGCGGCGTAGAACATGAAGATCAAGGTGACCCTGCCGGACGGAAGCGTCCGTGAATTCGACCCGGGCGTTTCGGCCATGGATGTGGCCTTACCTGGAACGACGCCGAGGGTAAGAGTACCCTGTGGCACTCTTCCGCCCACCTGATGGCGGAAGCCCTCGAGGCCCTTTACCCGGGCACCAAATTCGGCATCGGTCCACCCATCGAGAACGGCTTCTACTACGATATCGATCTGGGCGAACGCACGATCACCGATGCGGACTTCGCGGCCATCGAGGCCAAGATGAAGGAACTCGCCAGCAAGAAGGAGGTCTTTTCCCGCAAGGAAGTGGGCAAGGCCGACGCCATCGCCTACTTCAAAGAGAAAGGCGACGAGTACAAACTGGAACTTCTTGAGGGTCTGACCGACGGGCAGATAACCTTCTACACCCAAGGGAACTTCACCGACCTGTGCCGCGGACCGCACATCCCGGACACGTCGTTCATCAAGGCCTCCAAAGTGATGAGTGTGGCGGGTGCTTACTGGCGTGGTGATGAGAAGCGCAAGCAACTCACCCGGCTCTACGCGATCACCTTCCCCAAGCAGAAGGAACTGGATGAGTACCTGGTGTTGCTGGAGGAAGCGAAGAAGCGTGACCACCGCAAACTGGGCAAGGAACTGGACCTGTTCACCTTCAGCGAGAAGGTCGGGGCTGGCCTGCCCTTGTGGCTGCCGAAAGGCACCGCTTTGCGCGAGCGCCTGATCAATTTCATGAAGAACGCCCAGGAACGCGACGGCTATGAACAGGTCGCCACCCCGCACATCGGTGGCAAGGCCCTGTACGTGACCAGCGGGCACTGGGAGAAGTACGGCAAGGACAGCTTCCGCCCGATCACCACGCCGCACGAGGGCGAGGAATTCATGCTGAAGCCCATGAACTGCCCGCACCACTGCG
>JBDTNF010000117.1:0-10510 GCA_039933875.1 Flavobacteriales bacterium
TCGCCTGGATGCCGGATAACCGCCCGGGAACATGGATGTACCATTGCCACATCATCGAGCATCATGCAGCAGGGATGATGGCTCACTTCGATGTCGTTGACGGCAGCAAGCCCTACGAGGAGAAGCCACCGACCCATATCCATCATCACCATTGATCCGCTGGTGGCGTATGCCGCGGTGCCTGAAGAACATCCACTGGGCGAAGGCGGTGTTGGTGTGCGTGGTGGGCGGCGCTGTCGTCGTGTGACCGGTAGGGTCCGCACTCCGACGAGGGTCGAGCTTTGCGGCCCACGAACAAAAGTCGGAACACCATGAAAGCAGCAGTCCACTATTCCTATGGCGCACCCGATGTGGTACGCATAGCCGATGTTCCGAAGCCCGAGCCGGGCAGTAGCGAGGTGCTCGTTCGTATCCGCGCATCGTCCGTGAACGCTGCCGATTGGCGGTTACGCAGGGCGAACCCGTGGATGGTGCGCCTGCTCTTCGGATTCTTCAAGCCGAAGAATCCCATCCTGGGTGTGGTTTTCGCCGGTGATGTAGAGGCCATTGGAAAGGATGTGACGAAGTACGCGAAGGGCGATCGCCTCTTCGGGTGGACCGGGTTCAAGAAGCTGTCAGGACACGCGGAATACATCGCACTGCCGCAGGACGGACCGTTCTCGCTGATGCCGACGAACATGGATTTCCCCGACGCGGCCGCCATTCCCTTCGGCGGTGGTACCGCGCTGGACTTCCTGAACAAGGCCGCGATCCAGCAAGGCCAGCAGGTGCTCATCTACGGTGCTTCCGGAGCGGTGGGAACGGCAGCGGTGCAACTGGCGCGACAGATGGGCGCAGAGGTGACCGGTGTGTGCAGCACGCGTAACATGGAATTGGTGCGAGGGCTTGGGGCCACCACGGTCCTGGACCATACCAAGGATGACCTCGCGGCGATCCACGACCGCTACGATGTGGTGTTCGAAACGGTGGGCAAGCTGCCCTTCGCTTCGTGCTTGCGCCTGCTGAAACCTGGCGGTGTGCTGATACTGGGATCGGAAATGCCGAGCGCTACGCTGCTGCGCGCGTTCCAAAGCAAAGGCGGCAAGAACCCCAAGATCATCCAAGGCACGGCGGGCCAACGCGCAGAGGATATGCTGCACTTGAAGTCGCTGATAGAACGCAACGAACTGCGCGCCGTGATCGACACGACCTACCCGATCGAAAGCATCGCAGAAGCCCATGCGCTTGCCGAAAGCGGGCACAAACGCGGGAATGTGGTGATCACGATGAACCGGTGAGCGGGCGGAAAGGACCTGGCTGGAAGCGCCCTCCCTGGTGTTTCATCACCCTGACCATCAACAGTCCTACTTTACAACCGGTGAACTGAACCCGGCGTTGCACATCAGGTCGGTCCACCACCCGAACCCGCATGACAGAGATCCCATTCCGCAGCCTCGCCACCGCACCGACATCGCTGCGGCTCTCGGAGGAATTTGACATCCGGTCCATCGAAAAGGTGCTGGGTGGCAAGGACGTGGTGCAGGCCCTTCACCGGCACGACCACTACTTCCTGCTGGTGATCACAGCGGGGGAAGGCATGCACGAGTGCGACTTCAGGCCATATGCGCTTGAGCCCCACACCATCTACTCCATGCGGCCGGGGCAGGTACACCGGCTGGAGTTGAAGGTCGGCAGCACGGGCTACATCCTGCAGTTCAAAGCGGACTTCCTGGCGACGGCCGAGCAAGGCGCGCGGCTGGTGCTGCGACGGGCCGGGCATATCGAGGTCTTCCGCACCGACGCCGGGCGCTACGGTGAACTGCTGGTTCTCCTGGACCGCATCGCGCGTGCACATGCTGCGCAGCAGGAGGGGCACTTGCACATCGTACGCGCCTATCTGAGCGCCTTCCTGGCGGACCTCGTGCTACATGCGCCATCGCCTGCCCGGGTGAGCGAAGCCAAAGGCTACACGCAGGAGCGGTTGGAGGAATTGCTGGAGCTGATCGAGACGCATGTGCACGACACGAAAGAGGTGGCCGCTTACGCGGAACGCATGCACCTCTCCGCTTTCCAATTGAACGCCATCGCGAAAGCGGGCACGGGCCGCACCTGTTCGGAGTTGATCACGGACCAGATCATTCTCGAAGCGAAGCGCTACCTGCTCGCCACAACGGATCAAGTGACCCAGGTAGCCGACCGTCTCGGCTACGAGGACCCCTCGTACTTCATCCGCTTCTTCAAGAAGCACACGGGGTACACGCCGGAAGGCTTCCGGCAGAAGTCGCGATAGTGCCATTGCCTACTGCGGAACGGTTCGGCCCGCTGCGCGAATTCGCATAGAGTCCCGCTCGATCACGCGTTCGTCCTATCCCCATGGGTTAAGGTCGGGGTTGCTTTGCCCTCGCTAACAACACAACCCATGAAAACGAAAATGAAACTGCTGGCGTCCCTGAAGATCTGGGTGGTCATCTACCCGAGCATCACCCTCTTCCTCGCCCTGCTCGGTGAACCGATGTCCGCGCTGCCCCTGTACCAACGCACCTTCCTGCTCACCATCTGCCTGGTGCCATGGATCGTGTTCGCCGGTGTGCCCTTCGTAGACCGCATCATCCGCAGCCTCTCCACCAAGAGCACGCAGGCTTGATGCGCTTTCCAACCGAGCTACAGCAGAAAGATGTACGCCATGACCAGACGGGACTTCATCGCACTGAGCACGAGCGTGGCTTGTGTGCAGTCCTTGCCGGTGCGGATCATGGCGCAGCAAACACGTGAAGTGATGAACGAGAACCAGCAATTCGATGTGATCATCGTAGGCGGCAGCTACTCCGGCCTCGCCGCAGGCATGGCTCTGGGCCGCGCCCTGCGCCGTGTGCTGATCGTGGACAGCGGCGTGCCCTGCAACAGGCAGACCCCTTATTCGCACAACTTCATCACGCAAGACGGAACACCGCCGTTGGAGATCGCCGCGCTGGCACGACTGCAGGTCCAGCGCTATGCAACGGTCACTTTGATGAACGGACTGGTCACGGATGTGACCACCGCGGAACACGGCTTCGCTGTGCATGTAGGGAGCACGGTATTCAGCGCGACGAAGCTGGTCTTCGCCACAGGCGTGCTGGATCTTATGCCGGACATCAAGGGCTTTGGGGATTGCTGGGGCATCTCGGTGCTGCATTGCCCTTATTGCCACGGCTACGAGGTGCGTCATGAAGCTACCGGTGTATTGGGCAATGGGGAACGGGCGTTCGAGCTCGTGCGCCTCATCTCCAACTGGACGCGGGACCTGACACTGTTCACCGATGGTCCTTCCAAGCTCACTGCGGAACAAGCGGCCAAGCTGCGCGAACACAATATCCGCACCGTGGAAACAGCGATTGCGGAACTGGAGCACACCCAAGGACAATTGCAGCGCATCCACTTCACCAACGGAACGGCTTCCGCCATCCATGCGCTATATGCCATGCCCGACTTTGAGCAGCACTGCCTACTTCCACAGCAAATAGGATGTGAGCTGACGGATGCGGGATACATCAAGGTGGATGCCCAACAGCGAACAACCATCCCCGGGGTGTACGCCTGCGGTGACAACACCGCGCGCTTGCGCACCGTGGCGAATGCGGTTTCTACAGGTACAACAGCCGGTATGATGCTGAACAAGGACCTTATCACCGAAGAATTCTGAACAGCGCGACCCAGGGACGATGTAAACCTTCTCCCGAACGATGTAACACGCCCCACATCACGCCCTAGGACTTTTGCGCCCTCGAACAAACCACGACCTAAGAATCCACCACACGTGAAGCACACTTTGCCCCTCATCGTTCTCCTGTCCCTTTTGCTCAGCACGACCGCTTGGACAAGCGCGCAGGGACAAACCGCCATTACAATGGATCCGCTGATGGACTGGCCGGAACAGCTTGGCGCAGGGCCCGTCGGGACCGTGAGCCAGTGGCTGGCAAGTAGCAAGACCAACCGCGCGCGCCGTTGGGCACACCCGGCATTCCGCATCCGTCTGGGGCGCTCCTTCACCATCACTGTACCCAAGAGCTGAACCGACCATGAACCACACGTACACCCTCCTTCTCCGCCTCGCATTCCTGCTCAGCCTGTTCAATGGCTCCGCTGTGCTCGGGCAAAACACTCATCGCTTCACGTTGAGCGGCACGGTCAGCGATAGCCTCACGGGCGAGACCCTGATCGGCGCCACCGTGATGGTGAGCGGCACGTTGAACACGGGCGTCTCCGCGAACGAGTATGGTTACTACTCCATCACCCTTCCTACTGGGACCTATACCGTACAGTGCTCGTTCATCGGGTACCGGGTAAAGGGCAGTACCGTGCAACTCACTGCGAACGTGAAGCTCGACCTCGCCTTGGCGCTTTCCAGCCAAGTATTGAACGAAGTGGAGATCACCGCAGAAAAGAAGGGCTTCGATCTGCAACGGCCGGACATCGGTGCGGAGCGCATGGATATGAAGGACGTGGCCAAGTTGCCCATGATCTTCGGCGAACGCGATGTGCTGAAGGCGATCCAGCTATTGCCCGGCGTGAAAAGTGCCGGTGATGGCCAGGCGGGCTTCTATGTGCGCGGCGGTGGCGCGGACCAGAACCTGGTGCTGTTGGACGAAGCGCCGGTGTACAACGCGAGCCATTTGCTCGGCTTCTTCTCCACCTTCAACGCGAACGCCATCAAGGATGTGCAGCTCTACAAAGGCTCGATGCCCGCGCAGTTCGGGGGCCGGCTCGCATCGGTATTGGATATCAGGATGAAGGACGGGAACGACCAGAAGCTGGGCGTGAGCGGGAGCATCGGCACGATCTCATCGAGCCTCACCGTGGAAGGCCCGATCAAGAAGAACAAGGCTTCGTTCATCATCGCAGCGCGCCGCACCTATGCGGACGTCTTCCTCAAGCTCTACTCCGACCCGGGGATCCGCGACAACAAGCTGTACTTCTACGACCTCAATGCGAAGGTGAACGTGGACGCGGGCCCCAAGGACAAGCTTTTCCTGAGCGGCTACTTCGGCAGGGACGTGGTGGGCCTTGGTACCACCTTGGGCATCGATTGGGGCAATGCCACCGGCACGGCCCGCTGGAACCACATCTACTCGCCCCGTTGGTTCAGCAACACGTCGTTCATCTTCTCCAATTACAACTACGGCGTAGCCTTCAAGACCGACGCACACGACTTCAGCATCACCTCGGTGGTACGGGACTTCAACCTGACACATGAACTGAGCTTCTACCCCAGCCCCGGTTCGAAGTGGAAGGTCGGCTTCAGCTCCATCCATCACACGATCACACCCGGCAAGGTGGAGTCCAGCGGTACGTCGGGCGTCAATGCCTTCTCGATCCAGGACCAGTACACCTGGGAGAACGCGCTCTTCGCTTCGTGGGACAAGACCGTCACAGATCGCTTGACCATGAACATGGGACTGCGTGTGTCAGGACTTTCGGTTCTTGGGAACGGTGAGTTCTACACCTTCGACCCCGAGGGCGAGCTGACCACCACCACGACCCATGGGAACGGGGAGATCGTGAAGACCTATGTGAACCCGGAGCCACGGGTGTCGTTCAGCTACCTCACCAGCGAAGTCTCTTCCGTGAAGGGTTCCTATGCGCGCATGACACAGAACATGCACCTGCTCAGCAACAGCACGAGCGGAAGCCCCACGGATCGTTGGATCGGGGACTCGAACATCATCAAGCCGGAGATCGGCGATCAGGTGAGCGGTGGCTACTTCCGAAAACTGAAAGAGGGTGCGTACGAGATGAGCGGTGAGGTCTACTACAAGTGGATGCAGAACCAGATCGACTATCGCAACGGCGCGGATATCCTCGTGAACCAATACATCGAGGGCGAATTGCTCTTCGGGAAGGGACGTGCGTACGGTTTGGAGGTGATGGCGCGCAAGAACACAGGCCGCCTCACCGGGTGGATCGGCTATACGCTGAGCCGCACCGAGCGCCAGATCGGTGGCATCAACAACGGCGACTGGTACTACGCGCGACAGGATCGCACGCACGACGTATCCGTCGTTGGCACCTACGAACTGAACGAGCGCTGGAGCTTCTCCGCCTTGTGGACCTACAACACGGGCAACGCGGTCACCTTCCCCACGGGCAAGTACATGGTGGATGACCAGGTGCTCTTCTCCTACACCGAGCGCAACGCCGGGCGCATGCCCGCCTACCATCGCCTGGACCTCAGCGCCACGATGACGCGAACGTGGAAGAAGCACGAGAGCACCTGGAACTTCTCGCTCTACAATGCCTATGGTCGGCAGAACGCCTACACCATCACCTTCCAGGAGAACGAAGACGACCCGAACCGCACATCGGCCATCAAGACGTCCTTGTTCCGATGGGTCCCTTCCATCTCCTACGGCTTCAAATTCTGATCACGATGAAACAGCACTTCCACATCCTTCCCATCATCCTGTTGAGCGTTGCCTTCAGCGCATGCAGGAAGGAGATCACGCTCGACCTCGAGGAGGAAAGCAACAAGGTGGTCATAGAGGCCATCGTCGACCAGGGCCCCGGTCCGCATACGGTGCTGCTCACCCGTTCCAGCGGTTTCGATGCGTCCAACACGTTCCCGGCCATCTCCAACGCCACCGTTACACTGAGCGATGACCTGGGCAATAGCGAGCAGCTCACCGAAACCGGGCCGGGCCGCTACACCACCACCACGTTGGAGGGGGGTCAGGAACGCACTTACCAGTTGAACGCCTCAGTGGATGGTACCACCTATAACGCACAGTGCGCGATGCCGGTGGCGGTGGCACTGGACACCCTGTTGATCGATAGTTTCCCGTCGTTCGGCACCTATACGAGGATCATCATCCCTGGCTATATCGACCCTGCGGGCATCGCCAACTACTACCGTTTCGTCGTGTTCGTGAACGGCGATAAGCAGGACGGGGTCAACATCGAGAGCGATCGCTTCACCGACGGGAACATGGTGCTACAGCCACTGTTCCTGAACGACGTGGAACTGAACAGCGGGGATGTGGTGCAGGTCACCATGGAGTGCATCACGTCGGAGGTCTACGACTACTTCTTCTCGATGGCGCAGAACGTTGACAATGCCTCCACACCCGCCGACCCGGTCAGCAACATCACTGGCGGCGCTTTGGGCTACTTCTCGGTGCGCACGTCGTCAACGAAGAGCGTGGTGGTGCCTTGA
Source organism: Flavobacteriales bacterium (assembly GCA_039933875.1). Taxonomy (GTDB): domain Bacteria; phylum Bacteroidota; class Bacteroidia; order Flavobacteriales_F; family PHOS-HE28; genus PHOS-HE28. The sequence continues at coordinate 7,169 of JBDTNF010000117.1, forward strand.
ACCCGTCGCATGGTCCACGCTTCAGGTTCTTCTACACACCATCTGAATTGCAGTCCCCGCGCCATAGCTGGGAGCCCCTGCAGGAGTTCGGTTTCTCCCGATGCGTAACCTTATCTCCTTCCAGCGCGCCGCGAACAGCCTGCTCGTGATACTAGGCCTGGTGCTGCTGTTCCAGATGGTGGTGCTCCTCGGTCACGTGCCCACGGAACTGGTTTGGGGCGGCAACCTGACCAGCGTTGCCGAACGCACCGTGATGGCCGTGATCACCATCGCCGTGGTAGCTCTGATCATGGCCCTCATTGTCCTCCGCGCGGGTCGTTCCCTCCCGAAATGGGCGCGCGTTGCGCGTGTGGGCATGTGGGGTATCGTGGGCCTCTTCGGGCTTAATGTGTTCGGCAACCTCGCAGCGAAAGACCTGCGCGAAACCCTGCTCTTCACGCCGGTGGCATTGGTCCTTTTCTTCCTTGCGTGGCGCGTAGCCCTGGGGCGCGAACGCGATCAGCGAGAGAGAGGGGGGCCAAAGGAGGAGACCCGGTAGCGATCAAGGAGAAGCAATGGCGCATTGGGCAGGGTCTGCGGTTCGAACCGCGCATCCTCGTTCCGGACCAACGCGTTCACGGTAAGTTAGCACGGTGAACGCGCCCTGGCACCTCTTGATCATCGACGATGAACCGCAACTGCGGAACATGCTGCAGCGGCTCTTCGCGAGCGAGGGCTATGCGGTGACCACTGCGGAGAGCGGGGCGCAGGCCCTCCAACGGCTGAGGGCACGCGCCTTCCACGTGGTGCTATGCGATGTGAAGCTGCCCGATGCCAACGGCGTGGAACTCACGAAGGCGATCAAATCCCAGCAGCCCGATGCGGAGGTGATCGTCCTCACCGCGTTCGGGACGATACACGATGCGGTGCAAGCGGTCCAGAACGGCGCGTTTCAATACCTGGTGAAAGGTGACGACAACGACAAGCTGATCCCCACCGTGAGCAAGGCTTTGGAAAAGGCGCTGGCGAGCCGGGTAACGGAAAAGCGCGTCCATACCGATCCGTTCGAGGCCGTTACCGGGCGCTCCGCCACCATTCAACAGGCGCTTGAACTGGCGCGCAAGGTGGCGCCCACCGATGCCACGGTGCTGCTCATCGGCGCCACCGGCACCGGCAAGGAGGTCTTCGCCAACGCCATCCACGCCGCGAGCCGGCGCGCGGGCAAAACCATGCTCGCGGTGAACTGTAGTGCCTTCAGCCATGACCTGCTGGACAGCGAACTCTTCGGACATGTGGCCGGGGCGTTCACAGGTGCCATGAAGGACAAGCGGGGCCTGATCGACGCAGCGAAGGGTGGCACGCTCTTCCTTGATGAGGTGGGCGAGCTATCATCGGCCATGCAAGCGAAGCTCCTGCGCGTATTGGAGACCGGCGACTTTCTCCGGGTCGGCGATACCACCCCGCATAAAGCCGACGTGCGCATCATCTCCGCCACGCACCGGGACCTGCCACACGAAAGCACCGAGGGCCGGTTCAGGCAGGATCTGTACTACCGTCTCGCCGCCTTCACCTTGCGTATTCCCGCTCTGGCCGAACGCCGATCGGACATCCCATTGCTGGCCCAGGTCTTCATCGATCGTTTCGCCGCGCGGTTGGGAAAACCGATCACCGGAATGGACGATGCCGTGCGCGAACGATTGGTCGCATACGGGTGGCCGGGCCATGTGCGCGAGCTTAGAAATGTGATCGAACGCGCATGCATCCTCTGTGATGGGCCGCTGCTGGACCTGGCCTCGCTGCCGCTCGAATTGCAGGGCGAGCCACAGCAGAAGCTCGGAGCCATCTATGAATTGGAACAGGTGGAGAAGGAACACATCCGGCGGGTACTGACACACACTGGCGGCAACAAGACCCTCGCGGCGGAACTGCTGGGGATCGGGCTCACCACGCTTTACGCGAAGGTGAAGAGGTACGATCTCTGACCTAAGCTTGCCTGCGCTTCAGGCCGGCTTCAGCGGCCTCCGCCTTGCGCTGCGCCAGGAGCCCATCGCCCTCCTCGATCATGTCAGCGAACGGGTCTTCCGTCTCTTCCACTTTGTAGGTCTTGACCGTTTGGGCCGGACGGCTCTTGGGGGGTGCGAGAAGAAAGCTCGCGGTGGCGCCGGCCATTATGATCGTGGCGATGGTCAGTGCTTTTCGGGTTGTCATGGTATGCGAATTTGCTGGTGCCAGTTCACCAGAAGACATGCCGAATACACCCTCTGCATCCATCACCCGCGCCAGCCCTGCATCGGCAACAACTTCTCGCCAGTTGACATTCTTGGCTGGAAGCGTTGTCCCTTCCATTCCTGCATCCCCCCCTTCCATTTCGGTAGGGTACACCCCCATGTGGAATTTCGGAGAGTTGCCTTGAAGGGCCCGTCGTTATTGCGCTCCTGCCATTTCGGGTCCGGTATGGCACCCCATTGGCCCATGGGCGATCGTTGTTTGACTGTGGCCACGATGAATATACTGATGTCTCCTTCCCTGTTGCTGATCCTGATCCTGCTGGTCCACATGATAAGCATGATGGTTCCGGGATACTTGAAAGATGAAGGGAAAGTGCATGGAATAAAGAATGAGTTCGATACGCACAGGCATCCCCACATCCTGCCAGATCAACACAACGAAGAACACAAACTACCATGATCCCAATTCTGCTCCTGCTCACCGGACTGCTCTGCTTCACCTTTTTCTTCCGAGCCACCCAATGGTTCGAAAAGATCTGACGCCATGTTCACCGCACTTCTTATCATCTGCATCGCCGTGTTCGGCTACCTGCTGCACGTGCTCGTGAAACCCGAGAAATACTGAGCTATGAAAACTGAACCGCTCGGCGACATCGCCACCTACGGGCTCGCGCTCGCCATCCTGCATTCTCATCGTGCTGCCTGTTCTCCGGCACCCCGTTCGCCAAGGGCCAGGCCGATCCGGAACCTGTTGAACGACGAGCACTGCAAATGTGGCGGAATACCAAAAGCTTAACACAGGAACTGACGAACGTCATGTCCCCCCCCCCCCCCGGAAAGCCCTGCTTCACGTCGCACTGATGAAGATCATGGAACGGAACACCAAATGACAAGGATCAAATGGACACGATGACAACCCTCTTTCTGCTGGCCATGGGGCTGCTCTGCTTCTGGCTCTTCTTCCGTTGCACCAAATGGTTCGAAAAGATCTGACGCCATGTTCACCATCCTCCTCATCATCTGCATCGCCGTGTTCGCCTACCTGTTGCACGTGCTGGTGAAACCCGAGAAATACTGAGCCATGAACACTGAACTGCTCGGCGTCATCGCCACCTACGGGCTCACGCTCGCGCTC
>JBDTNF010000118.1:0-3447 GCA_039933875.1 Flavobacteriales bacterium
GCACCACATTGAGCGGCAGCTACCTCACCGTGGATCTGCGCTACTACTTCCACGAGGACCCCGATCGCACGCGGGCCCATAAGGATCGCTGAAAAGTGACCGGTGGTTAAAGTGGCTGAGCGGATATCTTCGCCCACCCTATTCTCCCCCCATGCGCTGGATTCCCTACTCGCTCCTCGTCAGTTCCTCCCTCCTCTTCGCCGGTCCCAGCGCGCTGGCGCAGCCCGCCAACGACGGTTGCGCCAATGCCATCGCCATCGCCTGCGGCGAAACGCTCAGCGGCAGCACCCTGGATGCCACCAGCGACGTTGCCCCCGACTGTGGCACCACGGTGGATGCGGCGGGCGTTTGGTACAGCTTCGAAGGTGTGCTGGCCCAGGTCACGGCCAGCACCTGTTCCAACTTCAGCTACGATACGCGGATCAACGTGTACCGCGGCAGCTGCGACGAGTTCACGTGCGTGGCAGGCAACGATGACTTCTGCGACCTCGGTTCCAGCGCCACCTTCGTAGCCGAGGAGGGCATCACGTATTTCATCCTTGTGAACGGTTTCGAAGGCGCGACCGGCGACTTCGATCTCAGCATCACCTGCGCACCCGTCGATGAGGACGACTGCCTCGGTGCATTGCCCATCGCCTGCGGCGAGACGCTGACCGGCAGCACCACCGATGCGCTTACCGATGCCGCGCCGGACTGCGGCACCTCCGTGAGCGCGGCGGGCATCTGGTACACCTTCACCGGTATCGACGGGCAGATGACCCTGACGACCTGCGGACCCGGCACCGACTACGACAGCAAGTTGAACGTGTACACCGGGTCGTGCAGCGACCTGGAGTGTGTGGCTGGGAACGATGACATCGCCGAAGGTGTACCGTGCTCCTCCGTCACCTTCAATACCACCGCCGGCACGACCTACTACGCACTTGTGCAAGGCTACGATGGCGCTACGGGCAACTATGGGATCAGCCTCACTTGCCAGACCTGCGGCACACCACAGAACGTGAACACCACAACGCTGGATGTGAGCGCACTGCTCTACTGGGAGTCAGCCAATACGGGTGCGCAATTCACTGTGGAGTTCGGCCCCGCTGGCTTCACCCTGGGTACTGGCACGGTGATCACCGGTACGAATGGGGTTGACGGCCCACCGGTGGAGCTGACCGGGCTTACCGCCGATACGCAGTACGACGTCTACGTCACCGATGATTGCGGAAGCGGCGACGTCAGCCTGCCTGCCGGTCCAGTAACGTTCACCACCCTGGCCGTGCCGCCGGCCGCCAACGCGAGTTGCGCCACACCGACACCGTTGGTCTGCGGCAGCACCGTGGAAGGCAACACCGAGTTGGGCCTCTATACCCCAGGTCCGGCCTGCGGGTCGGCGAACGTCAGTACGAAAGGGCTGTGGTACAGCTTCACCGGAACCGACGAAGAGATCACCCTCAGCACCTGCGACGCCACCGACTACGATTCGAAGATCAGCGTGTTCACCGGCACCTGCGAAGAGTTGGTGTGCGCGGGTGGCAACGACGATGCCGTGGGTTGCGGCGGCAACAGTTCCAGCGTCACCTTCCTCAGCACCAACGGCACCGCATACCTGGTGCTGGTGCATGGGTACGATCAGGACCAAGGCCAGTTCACCATTACCATGACCTGCGCCACGGGCTGCACACCGGTGGAGAACGACCAATGCAGCGGTGCCACCGAACTGAGCTTGCAACCCCTCGGTGGTTGCGAGGCCAGCACGGGCAATAACCTGTGCGCCTATGCGCCGGCCGTGGCCAATCCGCCCTGCGATCCATGGGCACCCATCATCGATGTGTGGTACAGCTTCAATACCGGCTGGGGCACCACCACAAGTTTGACCCTCACCCAGGTAACCGCCACGAACCTTTCGCTCGCCTTGTACACCGACTGTGAGGAACCCGCCTACATCCAATGCTGGAACGGCGTGAACGGTGCCACGGACATCACCGCACTGGTGCAACCCAACACCAGTTACCTCGTGCGCGTCTGGAACGGTGGCGCCACACAAGCCGGCACCTTCGCCATCTGCGTGGAAGGGGACTTCAACACGGGCGTGGACCAGGCCGCAAAGCCGGATGCGATGCTCCTCTATCCGAACCCGGCGAGCAACGTGGTGCACGTGCGCGGTGTTGGCGACGTGCGCAGGGTGGCTGTGATCGATCTACAAGGCCGTGTGGCGTTCACCTCATCGACCCTGGGTCGTGATGAACTCGCACTGTCCATCAATTCGCTATCACCTGGCAGCTACCTGCTGCGCGCACTGGACGCCGATGGCCGCGTGCTCGGTCGCTTCGTGAAGGAGTGATCGTTCAACGCCCCCCTATGAAGAAGCCCCCGCCCGGGGGCTTTTTCATTTTGATCGCCGCCCGCCCCGCGCGGAACGTTGCGGCCCCGAACGTGATGGACGGTGTACGATCGGCCACCCGCAGGCACCGTTCCCCGTTCTCGCCGCACGCAAGGCAGCTCGACATGATAGTCTCGCGATCACATGCACCACGTTCTCCTTCGTTGGATGATCTTCACGCTCCTCTTCCCTGCGATGCACAGCTCCATGGCACAAGCACCGACGATCGAGTGGAGCACCGCGTTCGACTTCTGGCTGGGCGAATGGCAGTGCCAGTGGAACAATGCCGAGGGCGAGATGATCACGGGTAGCAACAGCATCACCCGCATCATGGGTGGGCGCGTCATCCAGGAACGGTTCAGCGATCCGAGCGCGAACTTCGAAGGCATGAGCCTCACCGTGCTCGACCCGCGCGACACCCTCTGGCACCAAGCCTGGGCCGATAGCGATGGCAGTTACTTCGACTTTGTCGGTTCCGTTGATGGTGAACACCGGATCTTCAGCACGCATGCTGGCACTGTTGTGCAACGCATGGTGTTCAGCGACATCCGGGCGGACAGCTTCCAATGGGATTGGGAGAAGAGCACCGACGGCGGCACGACCTGGACCTTGAACTGGCGGATCCATTACACGCGAAAGAAATGAACAGCATGTTGAACCACGCGCGATGGCTCTTGTGCCCGCTCATCACCGTATCGCTCCACACACGCGCGCAGCAGACCTCGGTGCTCTTCATCGGCAACAGCTACACAGCGGTGAACGATCTGCCGAACACCTTCCGGCAACTCGCGCTCTCGCTGGGCGATACGGTGAACCTGGCGATGTCCGCACCGGGCGGCTACACCTTCGAGGACCACGCCGGGTACGCGCCAACGCTCGATGCCATCGCCTCGCAGCCGTGGGATTTCGTGGTGCTGCAGGAGCAGAGCCAATTGCCCGCGTGGTTCGACGTCGAGACCACCATGGCCTACGCGACGGTCCTCTCGCAATTGATCGAAGCGAACGATGAATGCACCTGGCCGGTGTTCTACATGACCTGGGGACGCAAGAATGGCGATGCGGGTAATTGTGCGGGATGG
>JBDTNF010000119.1:0-13813 GCA_039933875.1 Flavobacteriales bacterium
GCTGGGTCCGCATACCATCCTGGGCGACACGATGGTCGGTGGTGGCTACCTCGGACGGTTCGACCAGCAGGGCAAATTGCTATGGGCGCGATCACCGGGCGGCAGCGACGTGGCTGCCGCAGACGGCAACGTGGCTTACGTGGCCGGGTCCTTCACCGGCACCCTTGCGTTCGGCGCGACGACGCTCACGGCCAACGGTATGGACGCCTACCTGGCGAAGTATGATGCATCAGGCACCCTGCTGTGGGTGCATCAGATCGGCGGTCCCGGTCTGAACAACGCTTACGCCGTCGCGGTGGATGGCACAGGCATGGTGCATGTCGCAGGGCACTTCCAAGGCACCGCCTCCTTTGGTGGTACCACCTTGGTGGCCACGCACGACAGCACCGGATACGTGGCCACCTACACTGCGAACGGCGTGGACCAGTGGGCGGCGCTCTGCGGTGGATTGGACGCATCTCCTTCCTACATCTCCCCCTTGATGTCGATCGATTGCGATGCTGCGGGCAACACCTTCGTGAGCGGCGTTTTCGACAACACGGGGACCTTTGGATCAACCACATTGGCCGCCGTTGACTTCGACGACATCTACCTCACCCGCTTCGATGCCAGCGGCGTTTGTACCTGGGTGCGAGGCATGGGCTCGCAGAGCGGGAACGAAGTGCAGAGCGTGGGTGTCACGCCCACTGGCAACGTGTTCGTCTATGGCGCCTACTATGGGGAATCGGCCACCTTTTGCGGCCCCGCACTGCCCAACTCCGACTTCGGGCACTTGGAAATGTTCCTCGCCATGTACGATGGCGGCGGTACGTGCCAGTGGGCTCAACGCGTAGCACCATGCTTCTTCAACGACTCGCCCGGGAACCTTGACGTGGATGGCTCGGGAAATGCCTGGATCACTGGTTACTTCACATGCGGCTCGGGCCAGTTCGGTTCCTTAACGCTCGCCGGTAGCGGACAGTTCGTGGCACGCTATGATCAAGCCGGCAATGCCACGCTCGCCGAACAACTCACCACAGCGACTTTCGCATTGATCGGATTGGGTACGAACAACGACATCTACCTCTGCGGCAGCTTCTATAGCGGGGTGTTCGATCAAGATGCCGGCACCGACGTATTCCCCCGGCTCAATGGGAGCGTCATGGGCTATATCGCGCATTACGACGCAGCCCACGAATTCAATTGGATCCAGCAGATCGGCCCGCATGGCGCAGCCTACGACCTGTGCAGTGGGATCGCGCTGGATGCGGGCGGCAACGTGTACACCACGGGCTACTACAGCGGCTCGGCGATCTTCTGTTCGGACACACTCCACGCATGGATGGCCAACAGCACCATCTTCCTCAACAAGCGCGACGCGGACGGCAACTGTCTTTGGACAAGGAGCATTGGCGACGGGGCTGACGGGGGCCTGGCGTTCTCGATCGCCGTCGATGACGGCGAGAACATTTACATAACCGGCAGCTTCGCTGATAGCCTGAGGTTCGGGAATACCCTCCTCGTGAGCGCCGGGGGCACGGATCTATTCCTGGCCAAATACGATGTGAACGGCAACTGCCTGTGGGTCCTGCGCGGAGGTGGAACGGGCAACGACCGCGCAACATCCGTTGCCGCTGACACGAACGGTGAACCGATCATCGCTGGTGAATATGCGGGCACGGCCATCATCGCGGGAAGCACGTTCACGAGCCTTGGTTCCACTGATGGCTTTATGGCACGTTACGATGCGGAAGGCAGCGCCGTCTGGTCACGCACGATGGGCGGTACGGGTTGGGACAATGTGAACGATGTCACTGTCGATGGTAGTGGCAACAGCTACGCCGTGGGTCGCTTCACCACAGCGGCGGATTTCGGGCCGCTGAGCCTTGATGGCACGGGCGATGCCGACCTCTTTCTTGCCAAGTACGGTGCGAACGGCGATCCGCTGTGGGTGGTGGGTACCACTGGCACCGGTTGGAAGGAAGGCAGTTCAGTAGTGCAGAACCAGAGCGGCAAGGTGTACGTCACCGGGTCGTTCTCCGGTACCGCTGATTTCTGCACATCCGATCTGGTGAGCGATGCGAACTATCAAACCTTCCTTGGCTGCTACGATCCCGGGGGCGATGAACTTTGGGTGGAGCAATTCCAGACCTCCGGTGAAAGTCACGGGTACGGATTGTCCGCGCGGCCTGCCGGCAACATTGTGCTCACCGGTTCGCTCTATGGAACGATGACCTTCGGGGGCACAACGCTCACCAGTATCAGCTACGGTGATGTGATCGTTGCTGCCTTCGAGCCCGATGGCACTGCCTTGTGGGCCAAGAGCATGGGCGGCACAGGTGCATGGGATTTCAGCTCGGGCCAGGCCGTAGCGACGGATGCCGACATCGTTTATGTAGCCGGTATCTACGGCAGTATCCTGCACGATGCCTCCGTACAGGGCGGTTCCATCACCTTCGAGGCCGGTGATCCGCTGACCACGCTCTTCGCGCCGAACGCATCCGATGCTTTCCTGGTGAAGTACGGGTCGAACGAGACCACCAATATCCCTGCGGACCCATTGGGCTGCGATGGGGTCTCGTCCATCCATGTGGCGGGCACGGCACTCATGAACGTGTCGATCACCCCTAACCCCGTGGATCGGTTCTTCACCATCACAGGCGCCAAACCCATTGATCCACGCACGGGCCTGGTCGTACAGGACGGGCTCGGTCGTGTCGTGAACGTGCCCTTCACGATCAGCCAGGCGAGCATCGAAGTGGATGCCACTACGCTAGTGCCAGGCGCATACACCATCACGCTCTTCACTTCCGCAGGAACGGTCACGCGCCGTTTCGCGAAACACTGATCCGAACTGTTCATCGCCCAACAACGCACCACACATGAAGCACTTCTTCACTGCACTGCTTGTCCTCTTGTTCGTTCCGCAACTCACCGCGCAAACCCTCGATCCAACCTTCGGCACGGCTGGCGTTGCGCTGGTGGATGCCGGATACAGTGATGTGATCCGCGACATCACGCTGCAAGCCGACGGCAAGATCATCGCCGCCGGATGGAGCTATGACCCCACCAGCACCTTCATGATGCTCGCCCGCTTCCACCCGGATGGAACACTGGACAACACCTTCGGCACCAACGGTGTGCGCTTCAATCCCGTCGTGGCCGCCGCATCGGGCGCTGAGGCCGTGCTGGTGCAGCCCGATGGCAAGATCCTGGTCGCAGGCTACCACAACAACAACGTGACGAACTTCATCTGCGTGTGGCGGTTCAACGAGAACGGGACCGTGGACAACGGCTTCGGTTCTTCGGGACACTATATCGCGTTCGCGATCCCCGGTACAGCCAGCTTCGCCACTGGAATGGCGCTGCAGCCCGATGGCAAGATCCTCGTGACCGGTCCTGCCTACAATGGCGCATCCTCCGGCGCTTGTGTGCTGCGGCTCACCACCACAGGAGCATTGGACACCTCCTTCAACACCACCGGCTACCGCGTCCTGGAGAACTATGCGGGCAACGAGAGCTACCTGACCAATTGCATCGCGCTGCAAACCAACGGGAAGATCCTTGCGGCGGGTACATTTCGTACCGCTCCCGGCGCCGACGTCACGAATGATGCCTTGTGCATCCGTTTGAACTCGGACGGATCCTTCGACACCGGGTTCGCCAACGGCACCGGCGTGAAGGTGGTGGAGGTGCCGGCCTATGAAGAGTACCTCTACGCGATCGCACTACTGCCCGATGGACGGATCATGATGACCGGTGATGGCCAGTCCACCGGTTCTGCGAATTGGAACCTCCTCTTCGAACGACTCGAGGCGGATGGGAACACCGACCCTTCACTCGGAACCTCCGCCATACTATGGAATCCGTTGAACTACCAGGAATACGCCCGCGGCCTCAACATCCAGCCCGATGGCAAGTACCTGATCACCGGCAGCGCGGTGGATGTGGGCGGTGCAACAGCATTCGCTGCGCGAACCTCCAGCAGCGCGATGGGCGACATCGGCTTCGGATCGAACGGCTACCTCGACGCCGACTTCGGCGACTGGACCTATGCGGAAGCAGCGTTGATCCAACCTGATGGCAAGTACCTTATCGCGGGCAACAGCGCCAGTGGTGGCGCGCCCTACGACATGATGCTCGCGCGTTACGATGTGGGTATCACCATGGGCTTGACGGATCAAGACCTTGTTTCGAACGCGATCGCGCTGTTCCCGAACCCGAACGAAGGGCATTTCACGCTGCGCGTCGGGACCTCGGCGATCGACCACCTCGCCATCATCGATGCACAAGGGAGGATCCTCCGCTCCATGCATGCGCTGCAAGGTGACGTGCCACTGGACCTGAGCGAACTTCCTCCCGGGCCTTATTCCGTGAAAGCCATAGCCGCGGGGAAAGTGACGACCTTGCCCTTCATCAAGCACTGAGCACCATGAGCGGCTCCCCCATCCGCGTCGTTGCGTTCGACGACAATAAGGACCTGCGCGACATGTTCCGCATGCTGGTGGATGCCCAGCCGGACATGGTGTGTGTGGCGGTGCACCCCGATCTCTCGCAGATGATGCGCGACATCGACGCTGCCCAGCCCGATGTGATCGTCATGGACATCCAGATGCCGGGCATGAACGGGATCGATGGTGTGCGCGCGATCAAGGCACGCTGGCCAGATTCACGCATCCTGATGCAGACGGTCTTCGAGGATGAGGACAATGTCTTCCATGCCATCCGCGCTGGAGCCAGCGGCTACATATTGAAGACGGCACATGCGAGTGACATGATGCAAGCCATTCGCGACGTGCATGCCGGGGGATCGGCCATGACACCGGCCGTCGCCTTCAAGGTGCTGGAACTGTTCCGTGCCAACGCTCCCGATGGCGTCCGACCCAGCGACCCCGGCCTGAGCGATCGCGAGAAGAGCGTGCTGACCCTGCTGGTGAAGGGTCGCAGCTACAAGATGATCGCCGATGACCTGGCCATCAGCTACCACACTGTGGACAGCCACATACGCCGCATCTACGAGAAACTCCATGTGGGTAGCGGCACCGAAGCGGTGAGCAAGGCGATAAGGGACCGGCTCGTTTGAAGAGCCAGCGCAGAAACCCGCGCCGAGCACAGGTCCCTCTTCTCGAGCGCGTACCCGCAACGACGCTTCGACGGATGGACCGTCGGTGAACGTCGAACGTGACCGCCGATCCGGGATGCACCGGGGATCCAGCGGTCCGGGTGGTGGTACCTGACGCAGGTGGTGCGACTGAGATCGAACCTGTTCACGAGTGATGTGTACCGCACTACGGTCCCCGACATCGGTCGGGGTACCTTCACACGCGAAACCCCACCACCAATGCGCATCGTACGTGCTCTTCCCCTTCTGGCCTTCCACCTCCTCCTCACCAGCCTCCATGCGGCCGATCCTGAGAAACAGATCGGAAGCAGGATCACGGAAGCAAAGGTCTTCCTGAGCGGCGCACAAGTATCGCGTTCAGCAAGTGCCACGGTCCCTGCCGGAACGACCACGTTGGTCTTCACCGGTCTTGCGGAAGGCGTGGATCCACAGAGCATCCAGGTAACGGGCAAGGGTGGCTACAGCATCCTGAGCGTCAACCACCGCATCAACTACCTCACCGAAAGCCCGAAGAAGAAGGAGATCGAGGACCTGCAAACGCAGATCAAGAAATTGGAACACGACTGGAACATCGAGAAGGGATCGCAGCAGGTGTGGGAGGTGGAAGAGCAACTACTGCTGAAGAACAACGCCATCGGGGGGCAGCAGAACGGGGTGACGGCAGCACAGCTGCAAGCCGTGAACGACTACATGCGCGAACGCATGAAGGCGATGAAGGTTGGTTGGTGGGCGCAACAAGAGAAGCTCACGGTCATCGGTGTCGAAGCGGACAAGCTGCGGCAGCAACTCGCCACCCTTCAGGCACAAGCGCCACGCCCCACGAGCGAAGTGGTGGTCGAGATCAGTTCGAGCACGGAAGTCGCCGCGACGTTCACCCTTACCTACTTCCTGGGTGGCGCGGGCTGGGTACCCGCGTATGATCTACGTGCGAAAGGCGTTGGCCAACCGATCGACCTGCTCATGAAAGCGCAAGTGACCAACAACACCGGTGAGGACTGGTCCAAAGTCGATCTGAGCTTGAGCAGTGGCAACCCCACACTGGGTGGGGTGATGCCCGCATTGGGCCCATGGACCTTGTATCGACCCTCCGAACTGCAGAGCATTTCGACGCGCCGCCGGGGGGCCTACGCGGAGACACCCGCCCCCATGCAAGCGCAGTCGCGTGCTGATGATTCGGATAAGCGGACGTTGGAAGAAGAGGACGCCTACACCACGGTCGCGAACACGGTCGCCTACCGCACCACCACCGTGGAGTTCGTGATCGAGACACCCTTCACCGTGCCGAGCGATGGCGTGCCACACATGGTGGGTGTGAAGAACCACAGCATACCGGCCAGCTACAAGCATTACTGCACACCGAAACTGGACAAGGACGCCTTCCTCTACGCACGCACGACCGGATGGGAGGACCTGAACCTCCTGCCCGGCGAGGCCAACGTGTTCTTCGAAGGCACCTTCGTGGGCCAGAGCTATCTGCAACTCGATCTGCCGAAGGACACATTGGACATTTCGCTCGGCCGCGACAAGGGTGTGGTGGTGGAACGCGTGCGACGCAAGAGCACGAACGAGAAAGCGGTGGTCGGTGGCAACCGCACCGTGACCATCGGCTGGGACCTCACCGTGCGCAACACGAAAGGCACCGCCGTGGATCTGGAGGTACGCGACCAGCACCCGCTTAGCCCGCAGAGCGAGATCGAAGTGAAGCTGGTGGAAAGCCCCGGCGCGCAGGTGAACGAGCAGACAGGACAACTCACGTGGAACTTCACACTGGAACCGAAGGCCACCAAGAAGCTCGGCTTCAGTTATACGGTGAAGCACCCGAAGGACATGCCGGTGGTGCTGGAGTGATCCCGGCCGCAGGATATAGCTTTGGCTGATGTCCACGCGATCCATCCTTGCGCTCATCCCGGTGTTGCTGCTCTGTGCAACCGCACAGCGCAGCCACGCACAAGCCATCGACACCGTGTTCTTGGACGAAGTCGGTCGGTACCAGCATTCGTACGTCGCCTTCCCCGATAGCTTCTCAGCACCCACGCTCAGCAGCCGCATCGATCGTCTTGGCCGACCCTACCTCTACATGGCCTGCAAGGATTCGGGGTTGGTGACCCTCGACATCAGCGATCCTTCATCACCCGTGGTGACCGATCGCCAACTCCCTGTCGACTTTGGCGATCTCATGGTGATGAACTTGGAGCAAGTGGGCGATCTCCTATACATATGCCTGGGCAACTTCCAAAGCGGTGACCAGGTAGCGGGTCTGGCGACCGTGGATGTGAACGACCCTGCGAACCCCGACGTACTCGACATTTGGAACGGCGGCACCACCTACACCCAAGGAAGCGCCGCAGTGCGCATCAATGGAGGCCTCGCCTACCTCGGCGCGATGGAGGATGGGATCATCGTGCTCAATGTGAGCGATCCATCACAGATCCAGTTCGTGAGCAGCTACCAACCGGATCCTACATGGCCTGGCATTGCGAGTTATCCACCCAATGCCCGTGGCATGGCCATCAGTGGTGATGTGTTGTTCCTCGCATACGACGCCGGGGGCCTGCGCGCCATCAACATCAGCGATCCCCTGAACTTGATGGAGATCGGCCACTACCTGAACCCCGACATCCCCGCCCTCACCAACCCTGCCTATAACAACGTGGTGGTGATCGGCGATCGCGCATACTGCACCATCGATTATTGCGGGATCGAAGTGGTGGACATCAGTGACCCGACGAACATGACCCAAGTGGCGTGGTTGAACCCGTGGAACTGTGTCGGCCTCTCGTGGTTCGGGAGCGATGGCCATACGAACGAGATCATACAAGCCATGGGCGATAGCCTCCTCTTCGTGAGCGGCGGGGACAGCGAGGTGCTCGTGTACGACATCACTGATGCGGACCTTCCGGTATTGAAGGGGGGATGGATCATGCCGAACGATTCCGCCGCCACCTGGGGTGTGGATGTCTACGGGAACAAGGTCGTTGCCAACTTCATCAACAACCACGGACTGCCTCTTCAGCCCTACGATTCGAAATACGGAGGTGTGGTGATCTTCGAGTGGCAGGCGGAGTTCGCCACAGGGCTCCCGGCGGCGCACACGGTCCCAGCAGGTATTGTCTGCGGACCAAACCCTACCAGCGGCCAACTGGACCTGCACATCACGCTCTCAGGACCGGGACCATCCATCCTGCGCTTGATCGACGTTCATGCACGAGAGGTCTTCGAGCAGGTGCTGCTCGGAGAACCGTGGGCCGAGCAGCGCGTCGCATTGGATCTTTCCGGGAACGCACCAGGTATCTATTGCGTCACGGTCGCATCCGCGCATGAGCGCCACACCGCAACTGTAGCCTTATTGGCGCACTGACCGGATCAGGCCATACCCACCTGCCGCAAGTACATGAGGTGCGACCACAGGGCACTGCGCAACGAGGGGAACTCACGATACGCCACACCGAACTCCGCGCACACCGCCTTCAGCCGTTTGTTGAGCGCTGGATAGTGCACATGGCTGATGCGTGGGAACAGGTGGTGCTCCACCTGGAAATTGAGCCCGCCGAAGAGCCAGTTCCACATCCGGTTGCGCGTGGCAAAGTTCACCGTGGTGGCCACCTGGTGCACCGCCCACTCGGCCTCGATGTGGTGTCCGTCCGTTTCGGGATGCACGAATTCCGCATGCTCGACCACGTGGGCCAATTGGAACACCACCGCGATCACCAAGCCGGTCACAAAGACCATGACACCATATCCCGTCAGCGTGGGCAATATGCCGACCATGAACATGGGCAGCACGAGGAACAGACCGACGTAGAACAACTTCGACGTCCAGAAAATGATGTGCTCCTTCGTGCTCATCGGCTTCATCCGCGTGTTGTCCGCGATCTTGCCGGTGAAGTACTTCTTGATATCGTTGAAGAAGATCCAGAACAGGTAGGTGGTGCCATAGAGCAGCAGGCCGTAGATGTGCTGGAACCGATGGAACCAATATCGCTTCTGCCCCTCATGCACCCGCACGAACGGCTTGATGTCGATGTCGTCGTCCATGCCTTCGATGTTCGTGAAGGTGTGGTGGTTCACATTGTGCTTGAGTTTCCACAGGTACACGTTGCCTCCCAGGAAATTCAACGAGTGGCCCATCACGTCGTTCACCCACTTGCGTCCGCTGTAGCTGCCGTGGGCACCATCGTGCATCACGTTGAAGCCGATGCTGGCCACCACCACACCCATGACCGTGCATAGCCCGAGGGAGATCAACACCGAGGCCGGTGTGAAGAACACCAGCACCACGTAAAGTCCTACAAGACAGGTCAGGAGAATGGCCGTTTTCCAATACAACCGACGGTCGCCGGTCTTGGCGAGGTTGTTCTCCTTGAAGTAGGCCTCGGTGACCTCACGGAGACGCTGGAAAAAGACGGGAGCGGTGTTGACAAACTTGGTTTGCGACATGGACAGGAGCTGTACAGGAGCGGGACAAAGGTAGTCGCGGGTCGGAGGGACGTTCCTGGGGTATGTCATGGGATGTCAACAACTCGACGGGGAGGTGGATACCTTCGGCGGACACTCCGCCTGATGATCATTGGTGTAGCGGGCCCCTACTCGGCAGGAACCGACGCCCAGCGCAAAGCGAACCTGGACGCAATGAACCTTGCGGCCGCACGCCTGCTGGAACTCGGTCATGTGCCCATCATCGGTATGAACGCTGCCTTGCCGGTTTTGGAGCAGGCTCGTGTCACCGACCCCTATGCTTCGACCATGGCGATCTCCATGGCCGTTATCGATGCGTGCGAGGCCCTGTTGTTACTGGGCGAAAGCCCGGGGGCGAACAAGGAGCGCGACCTTATCCTTGCCAAGGGCCTGCCCGTGTTCCACCGCATCGAGGATGTGCCACCCGCCAAATGACCATTCGCACGACCGAGCGCCTGGTGATACGCGACCTGAACCCGGAGGACGCACGGAACATCTTTCTCCTGAACAGCGACCCCGAGGTGCTCCGCTACACCGGCGACCAACCCTTTGCGGACGAGGAAGCGGCCGCATGGTGGATCGCGAACCACCGATCGCGGCTTCCGCACGGCATTGGTCGCTGGTCCGTCGAACTCCGCGAAGGGCTGTGGGTAGGCCGGTGCAGCTTGCGGCGCGACGGGGCCGGGGGGACCGAGATGGGGTATCGCCTGCTGCGCGAGAACTGGAGCAAGGGCTACGGAACGGAACTGGCACGGGCATTGATCGAACTGGCCTTCTCCCACGAGGACGTGCTGTATGTGGTGAGCAAAGTGGCGCCGGGGAACACGGCGAGCATCCGGGTGTTGGAGAAATGCGGTGCCCGGTTCTGGGAGGAAGGCCCGTGCGAGCGTTTCAACGATGCGCTGATCTACCGGATGGACCGACCGCCAAGATGACCTCCATGCCTTCTTTACAGATACGCTGAAAATACCGGATCCCGGGTATTTCATGGTCGGCACCGGTTGATCAACTTTGGCTTGGTCGGGTCCTCCTTACCGACGTGTCTTACCAACCACCAAACACACAGCAATGACCACGTTCACAGGCAAACTCATCACGCCTCCCAAGCTCGGCGGCCCTTATATCTATGAAGTGACCCACACGGGCGGTGTGGTGCGCGTAGGTACCACTCCGCGGATACCGGACGACTACGACACGTTCATCCTGGACTATGTGGAAACCGAGGACAGCTTGTTCGCCAAGGGCGGTACCGATCAGTGGGACCTGACGATCCTCTACAAGAACGCCAAACCGCGCGCCATCGACGTGGAGATCCAGGTCAACGGAAAAGGCGAGCACCACGACCGACCGACCGTACAGGACGGAAAAATGTAGGGGCCGGAAGCGAACATGCGCGAACGTACCGACGTGACAACGCGGCCTGACATGTGTCCACCCGGTCGTCGATCCAATGCCCGTCCGATACGGTGGCTCGCTGTCCAACTGGCGTGCTGCCTGGCGCTATGGCATCCGGCATGCGCCCAACAGGACATGGCGCTCACCCTGAGCTACCGGGCCGAGGCCTTGTTCGACCGGGAGGACCTGGTTGCCGCTGCTCGTCTGCTCGATAGCATCCGACCCGCTGCGACAAGGGACAAGGACCTTGAACTGCTTGCCGCGTGCATGGACTCCCGGCTGTTGTGGTACAAGGGCCAGGCCCTGGAAGGCTACGCCCGACTGGATAGCGTCACCCCTCATCTTGACCAAGCCCCGGACCGGCTGAAACTCATCTTCCGGATCATGCGTGCGCGCGTTCTCACCGACCTCACGTTGAACGACGATGCGCTGGTGGATCTCCGCGAGGCGATCCCACTAGCCCGCCGCACGGATGAACCCCAACTGCTCGCTGCATCCATCATCACTAAAGCCCAGGTGGAGCGACGGATGGTGCGGTACGATGACATGCTCGCCGACCTGATCGCAGCAGAGAAGCTCTGTGATTCCATTGGCTATGCGCGGGGGCAATGCAATGTGCTGATCAACTGGGGGAACATGTTCTATGCCCAGGAGCGCCGCCAGGAAGCACTGGAGAAGTACCAGGCCAGCTATGATTGCGCCATGACGCACCATTTTCCGAGCGTGGCCCGGAACGCGGTGCAGAACATCGCCAGCGTCACTTACTACCTGAAAGGCAAGCGCGCGGCGATCGGGGTCTACGAGCAGGCGCTTGAGGAGAACAAAGCGCTTGGCGATCGAGGGTTCGAGGCGAAGGTGATGAGTCTGCTGGCCATCATGTACAACGACTCAGGGCTGTACACGGTGGCGCGGGGTTACTTGAACAAGGCAATGGGCATTGTGCGCGAACTGGGCGACACCAGTCAACAGGTGTTCAACTACCATTACCTCGCCACCTCCTATTGGGCACAGGGCCTTCGCGACAGCGCGCTCAAAGCCACCCAAACCACGATCAACCTGAGCCACGCGATGCGTTCGCTGGAATTGGAGAGCGACGCTGAGGATAAGATGTACCACTACCTTAAAAAGCTTGGCCGCGACACGGAGGCACTGGCACACCTCGAACGTCACATCGCGCTCGACGACAGTCTTGGCGCGATAAAGGAGGGCGAACTCATCAACCGGCTGGAGATCGGTTACAAAACCGAGAAAAAGGAACACATCATCCAGGTCCAGGGATTGAAAATGGAACAGGACAAGGCGCAGATAAGGGCCCGAGAAGTACAACGCAATATCCTGCTGGGCACCCTGGCCGCTCTGCTCATCGTCGGCTTTCTCATCTACCGCAACGTGGACAGCAAGCGCAAGATCGCCGAACAACAGAAGCATATCAGCGAACAGCGCATCGAGCGGATATTGACCGAACAGGAACTGCGCCTGGTGAACGCGACCATCGACGGCCAGGACAAGGAACGACAGCGTGTGGCCAAGGATCTGCACGACCGCGTGGGCAGTTTGCTGAGCGGGGTGAAGCTCCAGTTCAGCGCCTTGGAAGAGCGGGTGGCCACCGTGGTGTCCAACGGGCCTGAACAGTTCAAAAAAGTGCTGCACCTGTTGGATACCGCTGTGGGTGAGGTGCGACGGATCAGCCACGACCTGTTGAGCAGCAACCTGGCGGCTTTCGGCCTGAACGCCGCTCTCAGCGACCTCTGCGATGCGTTGCATGTGCCCGGCAAAATGGAGGTGGAACTCTCGCTGTTCGGAGTGGAGGAACGCATGCCCAAGAACGTCGAAGTGGCGGCCTACCGCATCGTGCAAGAGGCTGTGAGCAACGCGCTTAAACACGCGCATGCCAGTACCCTCTCCATCCAGGTCACCCGCACCGCCGACCAGTTGAACATCCTCGTGGAGGACAATGGCCGTGGGTTCGACCCCGCCAGTGTGACCAAGGGCATGGGCACGGCCAACCTGCACGCCCGCGCAGCTGAACTCGGGGGCCGGGTGAACATCGATTCCCGACCTGGGCGCGGCACATCCGTCAGCGTGGACATTCCGCTCGCCTGACCCGAAAATTACCGGGAATACGGTATTTCCGGAGCGCCGGGAGCAACTCACCTTTGTCGGGTTCCCATGCGGCTCATACACGATATTCTGCTGAACGCCGTGATCACCTCGCCGGTCGCCCATTCCATTTCGTGGGAAGCGGTGCAGGAGATGGCCTTCGTGCTTCTGAGCCTGGTCTGCCTGGTGGGCGGCTTGTGGGCGGTCTGGGCCGATGCCCGGAACAGGCAGCGCGCCACCTCGGAGGCCGAAGCGTATGGTCGCCGCCTGAACGCGCTTGTGGTCGCACATGACGAGCGGCTGATGGCCGGACTGCAGAAGGAGTTGGAGCGCACCCGCTCCGCGTACGACGATGCGATCGGGGAACACTGGCCACCCCTGCTGATCGAACTGGGCAAGGGGTTCGGTCGGGTGGAGCAGCGGATAACCCGGTCCGAGGAAGACCTCGATGCGCTGCATGACCAGAGCGCGGCCCGCTTGAACGAGGCCTTGGTGCTCATGCAACAAGTCGGCATGGCGGCCGCCCGTTCCATGTCCCGGTAGGTGCCCAACACCCCGTTCCCGGCCTAGGCGCACCGAAGAAATCCTCGCACCCCCTCTTGCAGGGATCCGACTTCTATCTACATTCGCTCCGCCCAAGGCCCCTCCTGTTCTTTGGCGAGAACAAAGGGAAACAGGCATAGAACAACATAAACCGTCAGTAGAACTCATGAACATTTACGTCGCCAACGTGCCTTACTCAGTGAAGGACCAGGATCTCCA